>NZ_WXWO01000093.1:0-6719 GCF_009904845.1 Vibrio sp. V38_P2S17PM301
ACATGATATTTACAATTCCATCGCGTGTGCGCTAAGCTCTTTTCGTCCCCCATTGGGACCCCCTTTCAATTCTTAATTAACTCTTGCAGTTGCCAGACCACAAGACGTTTTTATCAAATTGAAAGGGGTTATATAACTAACTTATAGCTGTAAGCTTTACGGAACCCCCAGCCTAGCTGGGGGTTTTCTCTATACAAGAAAAAAGGCACCGATTAAGGTGCCTTTGCATTTTAGTATGACGTACTTACTCTGTTGGTTGAATCGTCACCGGAGTGAAGGTTGCCGTCGCATTGCCTCCCGCCCCAGGGCGGTCTTCATAGGTCGTGTTTTGCATCAGTGTGTAGTACACGTCCACAAAATCATCGTCGTTCGTCAGCAGACCATCTGGGATCACATCGATAATTTTACCGGTGATCTGAGCAATGATCGCATAACCCTGAACTTCCGGATCCGGGATCATTTTCAGGATTTCTTCTGCCGCCTGAACCAGCAGTTTTGCCAACTCTTTATAGTCCGTGCCATCGTCCTGTTCCATCAGGATCATATCCACTGCACCCCAGCGGTAACGAGGCCACAAGATAATGGTTTGACCCGGGTAATAATCTTGTTTGTCGTAATCCAGGTAAGGCATTTCAACCAAATCGATTGCAGGCTCATCGCGGCTTGGATTGACGCCCGTAATGATGGCGTAAATTTCGGCCTTACCTGATATCCATGGTTCCATATCGTCATTCAAGCGGATCTTAGTCAGTTGCGTTGTGTTCAGCGGTTCAACACTGTCAGTGCTGGCTGAACGGCTCATTTTACTGAAACCCTCGGTGCTCTCTTTGGTTGACAACAGAGTACGCTGACCCAAACGCTGCATCTCAGCTTGCATCGCCTGCAGGCCTGCACGCAGTTCCTGAGCACTGTTACTGTCGACAACGAAGACCGGAACATCCGGCATTTGATACACATCCAACTGATGAAGCTGACCGTGAATGTCGTAGGCCTCAACATATTGCCAGGAAGAGTCATCGCCGGTTGGTTCGAATGCAAATAGCGGGCTTTCACCCTGTTTCCATTCTTCAACCATCGACGCGTCCGCCAAACGCAACTCCAGAATAGAATCAGCAAAATCGCTGATCCCTTTCATTGAGCGGAAGTTGGCATCGGTTTTTTCCATCTGCTGACTGAACTGAGAATTCGGCTCAGCCGTTTTCAAGGTGCTCAGCGACACAGATAATTGATCGGTGCTGATCTGAGACTTAAGTGTCTCTTCCAGATCCGCGTAGCTTTCACTCAGTTGCAGCGCTAGCTCCTGCTTTTGTTTGGTGATCGCTTCGGCTTTCGCCTGAGCGCTCATACTATCACCTGATGAAGATTTATCATCAGACTGACAACCAACCATCGCCGTAGCAAGCAATAAAGTGACAGGTATTATTGGTCTCATAAAAAGAATCCTTATTGTATTTCTTATCATTAGTAGAGCAGTTACTCCACTCTTCAAAACCTATCAGTAATCTTAATAAGTGAAAGAAAAACGATTCATTACACCTCAGTTTTTCCACTCAAGATCACTTTTCCAACCTTTGATTTGATATTTAATTTTACCTAAATTAGACATGTCAAATTTATAATCCACTAAACTATCAATATTTAGTTTTATAGACTAAAAAGGCGTTCTAACAGAACGCCTTGCTATATTAACTTTCAGATCAGTAAGTCGCCTTAAGCTCAACACGCCCACCCGGATGCTGTGCATCCAAAGTGAAATGGACGTAACCTGGCTGCTCTACTGTCATTTCAACATACTCGTTACTGCCTGCGTGTTGGGAAGCAAGATCAAAATCCTCCGTAGATGCCCAGCTTTGACGCCCGACATACAGGTCCACCTCTCCGTCTTTCTCGCCGACAGACGACAGCCACACTCGTACGACAGCCGGCCGGTCTACATACAGACCGGCATAACGTGTTTCGTTAATGTCCAGGTTCACAGCTTGTCCGTCCGTCAACAGCAGAGGGGTTAAGTCGTCTTCTGCTTTCGCCGGTGAACTGGTTTCCACTTGGCTGATCACTTCAACATCACTGAACGATTCGCGTGCCGTCAGGCTGAAATAGTAACGTCCCGGAGCGATAAAACCGTTGCTTTGTGGTGTGAACGTGATGACTTCATCACTACCAGAGCCATATTCGGAAACCTGATAATCGTAGTAATGCGCCACTTTCTGGTAACTGGCGTACAAATCAGAATCGCCGTCACCACGTGTTGTCACAGTAAACGACGTGACGCCGTCTGGAATATCAATATAGAACTGCTGCTCTTCATATTGATCGGCAGAGAAATGCGCTGAATGATTCATACCGAAACTTGGCATGGCATCGTCGCTCTGATCACCATTATCGTTATTATCATCGCCATGATCCGTGCCTGGTTTTTCGCTGCTGAGTGTTGTTAACCAAGTAGCAAACTCGCTGTCGTACTGAGGCCCGAGTCGCTTCACTTCTTCCGCCCACGACTGGTACTCGCCGCTGCGGCCAAGCTGAAGCAGACGATCAACGTCAGCCGGGTGGTTTTCGATCATAAAACGCACTGCTAGGTAACCCCAGCGATAGATGCGGTTTACGTCATGGTTGTAATCCGTGGCAAACACATCGCTCAGCGAGTAGTTGGCGTCCGAGGCCAGATCAATCGCTGCCTGATAGCCTTTCTTGTAATGCATGTATTCCGCAAACCCTTCCAGCCACCACACCATGTTGCCGTGGCTGAGCGTATCACCGAAACCGCCATATAAGTTGAAGCGACCATCGAGATAATGAACATACTCGTGTTCAAGGTTAAGGATCGCCAGATCGTCACCTGAATCGTAACGGTAGGCCAGAAAACGAGCGGTGTTGTTCGGATCCGATGGTGTGCCTTCCAGATACTGACCACCATTGTCGGTACTGTTGCCAAACAGGAAGTTGGAATAAGTGACATAAGCGTCGTTACTTGGCCATACCACCACTTCAACCTGATCGTTGTGGTCGTCGGCCACCGGGACGGCGCCCGAGTTAACCACATCGTGGAAGTCCGCCTCTTTGGCTTCCAGTACATCACACGCTTTTTGAGCTTGTTGATCGGACAAATTCTGCGAACGAATGATTGCCGGTCCATGACAAGTGTAACGATTCGGCAGCAAACGTTGCTCCAGTTGCGTTTTTCCTTCCGCCAAACGCAGCTCGGCGCCCCGCTCCGGCGCGTAAAACAGGATCATTTCTGCCGCCGCCAACCAAAGACGCTCACCCGGCGTGCCAATTTGATGCTGTTGCAGTGTCTGCTCCATCATCGCCAACACCTGTTCACGAAGCGTGTCGTTGCGCGTGGCCAGAAGACGGCCAGATTCACGTACGGCGTTGTACACCAAAAATTCTGCATCGGTACCCATTGCCCACTGATTCTGGTCAACAAACGTTTTTAGGCGTGTCAGGTACTCCGGATGGCGAGCCATATCATCGTAAAACGCGCTGCGCGAAACATGGCCGGACATCGCGCGGAAGAGGTTGTTGAGGCCATCGACATATTGCAGGTTCTGCGCACTTTCACGGTCAAACGAACCCAACATGTCCAGCATGGAGTCCATCGCCAACGGCAGTTGTTTTACGCTGTCAACCATCAGGCTCATCCCTGACATCGCGTCCACTTGATCTCGGCCCAAGTCGCGCGCGAATGGAGAGCGTAGGAACTGATCAGACAGTTGAGCCAGAGACTGACTCATCGCTTCTGAGTAGTAGCCGTGTTTATCTTGCGTGGCATAGCGGGCAAAATACGCAGCGCGTACAAACTCACTCAAGTTGGCGATTCGCTTGGCCTGTGCGTCCTCACCACGATAGTGAGTGACTTCTGTCGCCAACGCACGCTGGATTTGTTGCAGTGACGCTTCACTGTATAACCCTTGAGCTGCCTCTTCTGGCGCATTGTACCAGGAGCGGAAACAGGATTGTTCCGCGTCCGAAATATCAGCAATGATATCCGGAGACTGGATGAGATCCTGATATTCGCATTGTGCAGCAGCAGTGGAACTGACACCGGCCAGCAACAGCGCCGTGACCAGTTTCTTGGGAACGAATAGACGTTGATTGTGTTTCATACGCAACACCCTTTTTATAGTAATGATTTGAGGCTGCGTTATATCAACGATTAATGCTTAATATAAATCCAAATGCATAGCCTTTTAGAGGCTGGTTCAAAACTTTCGCCAAATAAGACAATCGCAATCGATAAAATAAAACATATATTTAACAATCAGTTAGCCAGAAAAGAAACTGATACGAAACTCACTAATCTGGTCATCATAATATTGCTGCCACTCACTGTCCGTCAGGTTGGCAAAGCGGCTCTGACGCTGTTGTTCAAGTGTGCGTTTTAATCTTTCCAGCTGTTGTTGATAGCTCTGAGTCTGCGTTGTCTGCTCTGCCACTTGCTGCGCTCTGGCTTGTATGTCGTTCGCTTCCGCATCACTTAGGTACATTGCCGCAAGCTGTGAAGACACGTGTTCTCTTTGCGTCTGGTTATATGAGTGAGGAATCAGGCTGAGGCCTCTTTCGTATTTGGCCGCAGAGCTGACTAAACCGATCGCTGCTTCACTCTTATGCCATTGATTGAGTAAGTGGCGATAAGATTGCACAAACTGATCGGGGCTTTCGGTGGCTAACTGCTGCGTTTCCAGACTAAAGTCATAGACGGCAAACTCGTCAGCAAACACGATGTTGGCAGCCTCTCCCCATGTCTGTTGAGCCAGGCGCTTAACCTCTTCAACTCTGGCCCGCAAGGTCGCAAAATCACTGAGTGAGGTGCTGCCAAGACTCTGCTGCCACTCCTGATTCAAATGTTGATAGTGCGCGATTAACTGATAACGCTCCGGCGTCAGCATGGTTTGTATTAAATCGAGCTCCAAGGCACAGCTATCGCGATCCAGACACTCACGCCAAAACGCTTCCACCTGAAAAACAAAGGCTCGCCCCTGTGCGTCTTCAAGCCGCTTTGCCAGATCCATCAAACGCTCGGATGACTCGCGGCTGGGTGAAACCGAACTCGGTGTAGGCACACTCTCAGGTACCAAGCCCGATGAACCTGAAGGCTGATCGGGCACTGAGACGGGCTCCGGCGACAAGACAGTTGAAACTGGTGCCGAACTGTAACGCCACCACAAAGTGCCCGCCACAACGGCAAGCACAGTGACTGAGATAATGCGCTTCATTCTTTGATGACCGCACTGACCGGGAAGTGATCCGACAGATTGTAGTGTTTCCACAAACGTTCATCCGTTGAACGCGGGACATCCACGCGATTGTCGTTGTAAGCCTTAATGCCATACTCATTGCTCACCATCACGTAATCTAAATATTCCACGTTCTCACCACCTGACAGAGCTTCACCAGCGAAGTCGTTGATGCGTGGGTCAAAGGTCGATTCCGTATAACCCGTATACTGAGGCTCAATCGCACTCAGGTTAGCGATCATCTGTTGATAGTCACCTGGGAATTTACGCTTGTTGACATTGAAATCACCGCTGTAGACTACCGTTTCGTTGGCAGGAATCTCGAGAGACTGCGCCATTGCGCGCATCTGTTTAAACTGACGTTGACGGTAGTCGCGCGCCGTATCGGTATCGTAAGAAGCCGTGTGAGTCGCAAACACATGGTATGCCTTACCACCTTTGATGATCTCGGCATAATTCACGCCCTTATCGGCGAAACAGTCCGTACCGGTGCAGTCTGGAAATACATACTGAGCCTGATTCACAATGGGGTAACGGCTGACAATCATCACACCGCCGTCATAAATATTGACGCCATCTTTGTCCAGCATCTTGGTCTGATAAGGATACTCTTTGGCAAGCTCACGCAAAAACTCGTCGCGGCCCCCCGCAAACACTTCCTGAAGCGCTAACACATCATAGCCTTTGACATATTCCGGAATAATGTCAAAACGGTCGTCGATGTGGGAGGCAATCGCAGGTAACGCCCAAATGTTGTAAGTCATCATCTTCAACGTATCTTCGTCCGACTCTGGCTGCTCATCAATTTTGGCGGGGGTGATAGTGTAGTAAAGATCATCGTAACGAGCGGTCTGAGCCGATTTAAATGCCAGCTCGGCCGCACGGTCACCAAAACTGTCGCTGTCGAATCGATGTACATTGCGATCGTCTTGCAACTGCAGACCGACATCGGAAGCCGAGACACCGTATTCGATAGTAGAATTGTACCAGTGGCCTTCCATTACCTGGTTTAGGGTAACGCTTTCCCCTTGCGGATTAGACACAACAGTATGGAAACGATAGGTTTCACCGGATTTCACACCTTCCCAACGATTAAAGCTGATCACCTGCTTGGTTTCCCATGGCCCCAGCACTTCAACATGCTGTTGCCATTCTTCACCGTATTGCAGTAAGTCCGATCCTTCATGGTTGACCTGTATGGTTAAAGTTTGATCAGAGTTATTGGTCAGATACACATCGGTATCTGCAACGGCAGGAAGCGCCAGAATTGAAGCTAACAATACATTCCACTGCGTAAGATTCATTTTTCCATCCTTTGTATAAATTTGAAGGCTAGAATCTAGAGCATAGAAGTTACATATTTTTTATAAATAAGTTACAAATAACACATTGAGTAATAATATGAAATTTGTGCTCAACATCTTATTTTATATATTTATTTAACAACACGGCACACGTAATAAATATTTATCCTATGTA
>NZ_WXWO01000022.1:0-6322 GCF_009904845.1 Vibrio sp. V38_P2S17PM301
GGTGTTACGTCATGGTATTTGCACTTAGTTACTGAGGTGATTTCTATAATACAAATTGGCATGCCATCCCAATTTGTCACTACTTGAAGATGACCGACTTCTGGCAACAATTCTCCTTTTTCACTGTACCAGTAATCTAAGCTACATGACGCACGTTTTTCTCCACGGAGAATTAAGTCTGCACATACATTTGCATTGTATTCATCTGCACAGAAATAGTCTGAACTAAATGAAGTGTAGTTTGATGCTACTTCATCAGGTAAAGATTTGAGGTATTGATCTAGATAACTTTGACTTCTTTCATCCATGATTTTGACTCGGGATTTGATTAAAAATATAACGCCGCATTAAGGTGTGAGCAACGCTACCGCTCAGCTCGAACCTTTGCGCTGTAAACGCAAAACCCAACGCAAAGCTAGAAACGCCAAGCGTTGGGAATCACTCTTAAATGCTTTGTTAGGCTTAACCTCGGCTGACTATTGATTCGTTTAATGCTGACACAATATCTTCTATATGGTTTCTTTTATCACTAGTAAGAGCTTTACTCTCACCAGATGAAGTACTAAGAATCACTGAATATTTATCTTTTGCCCCCATAAATGCTAATACACCGACAGCAACAATCAGTATTCCCCAGCCGATGGACTTAATAGCAAATAAAGTAATCAAGCCGATTAAAGTAATTATAATACCCACTCCTTTGTTGGCTTTTTCGATTCCTGTTTTAACAGAAGTAACATTACTCATTGCATAAGTTTGACCATTTACAATAAAACGACTATTTGATACTGAAACATCGCCAGCTTCAAGAAACATTTTTTCGTCCATAAAGATCCCAAATAGATATACAAATAGATACGAAGCACCATATATTGAAGTGCGAGCGATACCACCCACATATACAATTGAACTACCTCAAAGAGGCACCAGCATCAGTTTATGTGCATTAAATCGCATAACCAAGTAGAGATTAACTTAAGGAATAACATAGATAAACTAAAGTCGTATCTTTTTGTGAGTTATAGTACACACATAGTGATGAGCCAAACCCAAAAATTAAAGAACCAACAATTTAGTAACTAAAATGGGCTTCAAGAAATTACAACACGTAGAGATAGCTATTTGCTAACCAGTTAGCCTAACGCCCAATTAAGTAGTAAGCAACGCACTACAAAAGTCACCGCATTGCGCCGTAAACACATAACTCACCGCAAACCAAAATTGCCACGCGTTGCGAATCTGCTTAAATTGTTTGTTATGTGATTTAGTTGAATACAACAATAAAACCTGAATTTGATGTATAAACCGCAGCTTCAGGGCCAGTAAAGTCATTATCAAGAAGAGATACTCTTAGAGATGCTTGACCTGAGAACACCAGTAACAAAGAATCTTCTGCCACTTTTAGATCCACAACCTCACGGAAAACCAAAGACTTCATCCCATCGCATCCACTAAGTGTAATTGGGTTGTGAACCACTAGTCGACCAGAGCTAAACTTTAACGATGATAAGCCAACACCCTCAACTCTACTCAGCTTGGAACCAATTAATTCCGTAATTCCGTACATTTAGCCTCCAATCACATAACGCCGCGTTAAGTGGTGAGCAACGCAGACCACCAACCCCAAACCATTGTGCTGTAAACACTAAATCCAAAGCAAACCAAAAATGCCAAGCGTTGCGAATCCGTCTTAAACGCTTTGTTAGCCGTTGCGTTCATAGCGGGAAAGCCAATATTTCACTTTCCTATCGTTGTAGTCGTACCATTGTGTACAAATTGCATATTCATACCCCTCACTTACAAAACCAAATTTCCACGTCCACCTATTAACACCGTCACTAGATTTCACTAAATCACGTTTCTGTTGATGAGATGCACCAACAGGAATTCGAACAAGTAGAGGAAAATTGATGCCAAACACTTCCTTTGAATGGTCTGAATTGCAAAGTTCAGCTAGTTTTGATGGTGTTAAACCAACGGCAATACGTGAGATGCGTTCTTGTATTTCACGGTTCGTGAACAAACGCCCTTCGGTCTTTATTGGCTGAGAGGTTTCTTTGCTTCTAGCTGTATCCCGATCTTTAATAAGCCGAATAATCACTGATTCCGGAGATTCAAAAGGTTCAGCCAGCATAGCTAACTCATTGTAAGTATCTTCGCTTAACTCAATGGTTTTCATGATTAGTCAACCCCACACATATATTATGTACCCTAACTAATCTTAGTATGAAGTCATAGCATTGGAACTCTTGCGACGGCTAACGCCCTGTTAAGGTGTGAGCAACGCAATACCGAAGCTCCCGCATACCACCTTAAACACTTAACACAACGCATAGTAAAAATGCCACGCGTTGCGAATTACTCTTGAACAGTTTGTTAAGTTGCGGTTCCCTCAGGACTAGATTCAGACGTAGTTTCAGGTATTGCAGGGAAATGGACTAACCCCACCGTTTCAATAAGAGCCTTTCGACAACTTTCTGCAAAAGCTAGATCTTTAGTTTCTGATACATAATGAACAACAGAAAACAAATCAGGAGTATGAACTAGAGCTGTGGAGCTAGTATTTGACGATAATAGACATTTATCTGTAAATGGTTGCTGCCTTTCATTTAGTGGTTTTAGCCTATAAGCGTTGCCAAATAGAACTCCTTTTGCAGGACTTAAAACTTCATCACGTTCCAAATCTTCGTGCAGATTCAATGCTAACTGCCGTAATTTAGTTATGTTAATTGCTTTATTGTCTTTACCTTCAGCCTCTCCAATAAGACGCCCTTCTGACGATTCAAAAACCACATCAAACTCTTTGGTATCATCTTCATAGTTTTCAGCTTCAAACCCTAGTATTTTCAAACCTACTAGTATCGAAGCTTCTAATGCTTTTCCTGTTTCATACAACAAACCACGAAGTGAGCCTGCTCCTTCAAGTTCAGCTAAACATTGAGCTTTCTTTTCATCTAACTGTGCAATTTGTTCGTTCAAGACTCGAACTTCTTGTCTTAGCGATGTCTCTTTTGAGAAAATATACTCGTCAGCTTTTGCCCAGTCAGGTTCGACAGTTCTTTCCGAACTTTTACGGAGTTGTGTGTCAACACCAATTAGACTAGCGACTAGTTTTGCTCCGAACTGGATTCCTTTCTCACTCCAGCAAGTCTCCCATTCATTATCATGCTCAATTTCATCAGTGAATTCTTCATCTTCTAGATCTATATAAGGAAGAAGTATTAAAGTGCCACCTGATTTAGTGGTTAAATATGAACCTACTTCATTGTTACCATGCTTGGTATAAAGTAATGGCTTTGTTTGGTCACATTCTAACGTAACCTTGTACTCAGAAAGAGCCGAAAACTCTCGCCAAAAAGTTGAAATGATTTCTGCTCCCTTGGGAGCAAGCATCATTTCTTTACCATGCCTTGATGTCACAGATACGTTCAACGGTAGACATTTATAATTGTCGTAAAGCGAAACCATCGTCGTCGTTTTTTTGGTTACGACCAGTACCAGAATACTCCCGTTTACCCGTATCAATGTAGAAGTCACGATATTGCTCGAGGAAATAGAAAACTGTCTTACCGCAGTTGACTGCATCAGAAATTTCCCTATGCCAATGCTGGACCGCTTCTTTTAACTGAAACGACGCACTTTCTGATAGTGATGGTTTTCCTTGGTAACTATCTCCTGAATAAAGGAAGTCCAAGACATCATCACGAAACAAGATTACATCCCAGTCTAATAATGAGGCATTAGATCTAAAGCCTATAGTTGCTACGTCATCGTTAGCTAGTTCAAAACCTACAGAAACAATTCTCTTCTTTGCCAATTTCTTTACTCCTAAATCGATTAGCAACTTAACGCCGCGTTAAGTGGTGAACAACGCGACCACCTACCCTAAACCATTGTGCCGTAAACACTAAAGCTGATTCAAACCAAAACTGCCAAGCGTTGTGAATCCGTCTTGAACGCTTTGTTAAGTTTCAGTTCGCTGCACAAACTCATTATAGAATTTCATGGCATCGTCTTCAGAACCTAAAGCGGTGCTGATGAGCATTTGCAAGCTCCACAAACGTCCCGGAACGACTTCGTCTAAGTTTAAGTCAGCAGGATAACTCTCAGGGTCGATGGCCATTTCTAGGTTTACAAACCACCAAATCTCGATCTTCCGTAATAAGCCCACCATATCATCAAAGCTTTTTGCTACATCAAAATCGCAACCTTGGGAAGCGAACTTAAATAGTTCATGCGTTAATTCATTACGATGACGCTTAATACGCTCATATACTTCAATATCAGCGTCATCAATCGCATCGTGTTGCTTTAACCATAAAAGCGAAGCATAGGTTCGACTGCGGTTTAGCTTTAAAACTTTGAGCTTATAATCATCGCTAACAAGTGGGCCGTTTTCATCAAAGCCATTTGTAAAGAACTCTCTAATTTTATCTTCGATACTACTTTTTAGCATTTCGAATGCCATCGAGTGCACAGAAGCTGTGATTATGTTGTTCTTGAGCGACACTGGATTGAGAAACCTTTCCCATGACGCCTTTACTTCTTTATCCATTGCACCTGAACTCCAATGAAACTTAACGCCGCGTTAAGGCGTGACGTAATGCGTGCCATACTGTGAGCGAAGCGAAACTGGCACGCGTTGCGGAATCGCTCTTAAACGCTTTGTTATAAACTTAGCCAGCGGTATATGTCGTGCTTTGTTATTTCTCCTAACGCAATTAATGCTAAGCTGACGAAAGCAAATACATAAATTTTTTGCTTCCACATTAGGTAAAGACTGCCCCATAATCCTTTGTGCCTAGAGAAGTAACGAGCTGCGTATATCCTGAACATTTTTTGCTTTGACACAATGTGTAATGTAATTATTATCAAAAACAATCTTGCAAATGGGGCTGGTTGTTCAAATTGTAATGATGTAGCGGCTAAAGCGATTGCAAATAGTCCAATCACATCGTTTACATATGTAAAGTAAGCTTCTGCTAAATGCTCTTCTTCGTCAGGGTGGATCACTTATTTCTCCTTGTTTATAACGCCCGGTTAAGGGGCTAACAACGCATTACGCTAAACCAAAAATAACCGCCTTAACCACGAAAACAAATTTGAACTAAAACCGCCAAGCGTTGGTAGTCCCTCTTGAACCGTTTGTTATGAGCGTGGTTCAACTAAATGATCTATGCCTAATTCTCGTTGTTTACGCTTACTTAAACCACTCGCGACAATGCGGTAAGACTCCG
This sequence comes from Vibrio sp. V38_P2S17PM301, assembly GCF_009904845.1. Lineage (NCBI taxonomy): Bacteria > Pseudomonadati > Pseudomonadota > Gammaproteobacteria > Vibrionales > Vibrionaceae > Vibrio > Vibrio sp. V38_P2S17PM301. Next base: position 5,238 of record NZ_WXWO01000022.1, read on the forward strand.
ATAAATAATACTTTAGCTCGTCGTCTAATTTACCCGAAGTTTCAACTTGCTGTATCCACTTCATTCCACGACTAGCAAAATAAGGAGCGGGTTTATAACCTTCACAATCACTTAGAAAATCAAAATTTAAGTCGGAAGTTTTAAATGTGAACGCAGCTTGAGAGCCATCACCCCAACCGCCTATAGCAAAGACTTTACCCCCTACCTTCCATACATCTGAATTACCCCATTGAACAACGTGACTCGTTGCAGCAAAAGAACCACAAAAATGGTTGAACTCATCGTAATTCATATTGATTTTCCTCTAAGATCATAACGCCCGCTTAAGTGGTGAGCAACGCAATGCGATGTTTCCGAACACCACCTAAATCACTAAAGGCAACGCATAATAAAAATGCCACGCGTTGCGAATCCGTCTTGAAGCGTTTGTTAGGCATTTATTCAACGCTATAGCCAATATGATCTACGAGCTTTTCGGAGGCCAGTTAACAAACCATGCATCTTGCGAGTAGCGACTCCAAGAAAGTTCAAACCCACTACTTGTAATATGCCACTCAGTCCAACCTGTTGAGTGGAAGCCCTTTAGGGTATAAGACACTACCCCTTCTTCATTTACACTACTTATTGCCTCTAATATTTCTTCGTCAATAGGTGCTTTGGGATACTGATGCTCTTCGAATATTTTAGTCTCATCATTGTAAACAGAAGCAAGACTCTTAGTCACACCGTGAAAAGTCAGGACACAATTGTCTATACACTTCGCTACAGAATGAGGATTATCAACGTGCTCACGCAAAATATTCGCGAACTCTAAATAAACACGAATGCATCCCTTCTCAATATCAATTTTTGACACTGGGCTATCGTGGAAATCCAAATTGTGAAATTGACAGTTCGTTGTGTATCTCATATAAATTCCTAACGCCTTGTTAAGGGGTGAGCAACGCAATACCGATGCCGCCGCATAACGCCTTAATCACTAAAATCAACGCATAGTGAAAATGCCACGCGTTGCGAATCCCTCTTGAACAATTTGTTATATCCGTTCTTAATTGACTTTCAGAACCCTTTTTAGAGAAACATTT
>NZ_WXWO01000020.1:0-6188 GCF_009904845.1 Vibrio sp. V38_P2S17PM301
GTACTACGCAAGAAGGGCGAGAAGAGGAGATAAATCAGCGAGAGATACATTGATTGGGGCAAACTTAAGATTGGTAGTTAAAATTGCACGTCAGTACTCTAGAAGAACGACATGTAGTCATAACATTTTGGATTTGATCGAAGAAGGTAACCTTGGTCTTATCCGTGCGATAGACAAGTTCGATCCTGAGATGGGTAATCGTTTGTCGACTTATGCTGTTTGGTGGATTAAAGAGTTTATCGAAGCATCTCTTCTCAATAAGGCAAGAACGATCCGTTTACCCATTTATGTTCAAAAAGAAATCTTTAGGCTTCACCGAGAAACACAAAAGGTAGCAAAAGAATTGAATCGAGAGCTGGCAGTTTCAGACATTGCAGACAAAACAAACAGAAGCATGTCTGAAATCCATGAATTAATCGAACTCAGTGGTTTCATGACTACCGTATCAACAGTTGGTACCGATTCAGACCCCATTTTACCTCCTGAAGAGTATGAGGATTCCAAACCAGAAACTATAGATGACTTATTGTATCACCCCGTGCTTTTAGAGAAGCTAGATGAACTAATAGATTTACTGTCAGAAAAAGAGAAAACTATCATCATACATAGATTTGGTTTACGAGGCGAGATTCAAAAATCACTCGGTGAAGTAGGTGGATTAATTGGGTTATCCTATGAGCGTGTACGGCAGTTGCAAAAGATTGCTCTTGGTAAACTAAGACGTAGGTTCATCAATGCTGGATGGGTTTTCTAGTTTGATATAGTCGCCAGAATTGTGAACGCCCTTAAAATTTCACTTAGGGTGCTCTGAATTACCTTAACTATAATCGGAATCAAGGTTTATCCTTTCGAGTTGCTATAGACCAAAACCAAGCATGTTTAGCTTGGGTTCCTGATGACGTTGCAAGTGAAGGGCCGAGATGGTAGCTTACTTTAGTTGTACCGATTCAGACCTGATCTGACCGTATGATTAATCTTGTACAATATAGCTTTTTACCATATTGGTAACTTTTTCTAGTGCTTCTTTACGCTCTTCAAGGTAGTCATATCTATTATAGATACCCTCTACACCTTTCAACTTATGGTTTAAACAGCGCTCCGCGATATGGCTAGGAACTTTTACTGAAGCGAGTAGGCTACGGCATGTGCGGCGTAGATCGTGAACCGCAAAGTGTTTGATATCGCCCATTTTATTTGGTGGTTGTACCTTACGACCGGGCTCTCGACCAAATAGCTTTGAAATAGCCCTGTTCAGTGTGTCTTTGCCCATGTGAGGTACTTTGCTTTCCCTTCTGTTTGGGAAGACGTACTCCGAACGACAAGCTCGCATATTCAGTTCTTTAAACCACTCTACGCACAGCTCCGGAAGCGGAATAGTGAAACCTGTCCCAGATTTGCTCCGCTCCGCTGGTAGGTGCCATAAAGCATTATCTAGATCGAACTCATCCCATTTTGCTTCTGCTAGCTCTGATTTACGAACTCCAAGACAAAGAAGCAGTGCACAAGCTAGGTAGTTGTCTCGATTGAAGCTATAAATGTTTTGGTTGAAGACGGAAAAAACACGTTTAATCTCTTCCAGCTCTAAGACCCGATCTCTACTTTCTTCAATGCCACCAGCATCATAGTTAGAAAATGCTAGTGCAGGGTTAGACTCAATAACACCAATTTTCATACCGTGTTTAAAAAGCTGCTTACAATACATTAGCGTGTCGTTAGCTGTGGTTGGACGGCCACTGTCAGCGACTATTTGGATGATGTTACGGATATCTAAAGGTGTGACACGTTTCAACGTGTATTGACCAATTTGTGGAGAGATCTCTTTCTGGTAGATACGCTTAGGTATATTGGGGTGCTTGAGCCTTTTGGACAAATCCTTGTACCAGTCTTCGAAGAGATCATCGATTATTTGTATATCAGCTTGTTTACTCCGCTTTCTTTCTGCAATTGGGTTAATCCCTTCGCTTATTTGCTTTCGAAGCTTAGCAGCTTTCAACCTTGCATCGGCAAGAGAAAGTTCATCGACCTTGCCAATTGTCACCTCCTTTCTTTTCTTAAAAAGGGTGTACCTTAGCATCCAGTACGGTCGACCTACTCTAGGAATCATTAGATAGAAACCATCACCATCGGCATGACGACCTGTTTTTTGGTCTTTTACTATCGACTTAACTTGGTTGACGGTGAGATTACCCATCTCTATCTCCTTGAATTTATAGCTCTAATCGAAGTTATCATTACATTACCCTCCAGAGGTGGGGAGTATGTTGTGATATTTATACTACGGCGGGGAGTAAATAGCAAAATACTACCCACATTACTCCCCGTTTGTTAGTGGCTGTTGATGAATTTTATGGATGTGTATGGATGGTGAAAATAAAAAATCCCTTATAAGTAAGGGATTTGTGGAAGTGTGTGGAGTAGAGGGGAATCTATTCTATATTTTGGATCTGCTCACGCATCTGCTCGATCAGCACTTTCAGTTCTACGCCGGAGGCGGTGATGTCGGTGCTGATTGATTTCGAGGCCAGTGTGTTCGACTCGCGGTTGAATTCCTGCATCATGAAGTCGAGACGACGACCACAGGCGCCTCCTTTTTTCAAAATGTTGTTGGCTTCTTTCACGTGTGAATCGAGGCGATCCAGCTCTTCCGCTACGTCGGATTTCTGAGCCAGCAGGATCAGCTCTTGTTCGACTCGGGAGGGTTCCAGCTCGACTTTGGCTTCTTCGAATTTATTCACCAGACGCTCACGTTGCCATTCGAGAATCTCCGGCATGCGCGCACGTACTTTCACCACCTCTTCACTGATGGCGCTCAGACGCTGCTCGATCAGAGCCTTCATGTTGTCGCCTTCACGGCCACGGGCTTCTATAAAATCACTCAGCGCATCGTCGAAAGCCAACAGCAGATCTTTATTGATGGCATCCATGTCTTGCTCCGGCGTCTCCATCACACCAGGCCACTGCATGACTTGGAAGGGATTGATGCGGCTCAGCTCGCCGGTCATGTGCATCACCTGATTGGCGGCTTTGATGACCTGATTGGCCAGCGCTTCGTTGATCGACAGTTCGGCACTGGCCGCCGGATTGGCTTCAAAACGCAGACTGCACTCGACTTTACCGCGTGCCAGGCGTTTGCGGAAACGATCACGCAGCAGCGGCTCCAGACCACGGAACTGCTCAGGCAGGCGGAAGTAGGTTTCCAGATAACGTTGGTTGACGCTGCGGATTTCCCACACCGCGCTGCCCCATTCTGCCTTGACTTCTTTGCGCGCGTACGCGGTCATGCTGTAAATCATCGATTTGTCCTTCGCTTAGCAATTCGGAATATCAAACTGTCGGTATAGTAGCATAGAAATGCAGCGCGTGGATGGGGTCAAACTCACCCTAGGCACCCGGCACGGATTCCTATATAATCTTCGCCCAACCCAATTTGTCTCCCCATTAATTACAGGTAACAGCCCATGCGTCCAGACGATCGCAAGGCGGATCAAGTTCGCCCAATCAAAATTACCCGCCATTACACCGCGTATGCGGAAGGCTCTGTACTGGTCGAATTTGGCAACACCAAAGTGCTGTGTAATGCCTCAGTGGAAGAGAATGTACCGCGCTGGCTGAAAGGTCAGGGTAAAGGGTGGGTGACCGCGGAATACGGTATGCTGCCACGTGCAACTCACTCGCGTACTCGTCGCGAAGCGGCGAACGGTAAGCAAGGCGGCCGTACCATGGAAATTCAGCGTCTGATCGCCCGCAGCCTGCGTGCTGTGGTGGATCTGGAAGCGATGGGCGAAATTATGATCACGGTTGACTGTGATGTGATTCAGGCCGACGGCGGTACGCGCACGGCGTCGATCTCCGGAGCAAGTGTGGCGATGGCCGATGCGTTTCAGACACTGATCGACAGTGGCAAACTGAAAAAGAACCCGATGAAAGGTCACGTGGCGGCGGTTTCCGTCGGCATTCTGGGTGAAGACGTGCTGTGCGATCTGGAATACGTGGAAGATTCAGCGGCCGATACCGATATGAATGTGGTGATGACCGAAGAAGGCAAGATGATCGAGATCCAGGGCACCGCCGAAGGCGAACCGTTCAGCCATGAACAGTTGCTGGCGTTGCTGGAGAGTGCCAAGACCGGCATCAGCGAGATCGTCGCCGCGCAGAAGGCGGCCTTAGCCAATTAGTTTTTTAAGTAGCTCCCGAATGGGGGCTATTTTTTTGCCTCGGATCTGGTACTTATGTTGTGCCAGTCGATATCGCGAGTTTTGTTAACCCGTCCGGTCAGACACCGGACACAGGAAAATGAGAGAGTATAATGAAAGCATATCAGCGTGAGTTTATTGAGTTTGCCTTAGAGAAAGAAGTGCTTAAGTTTGGCGAGTTTACTCTGAAATCCGGTCGTAAGAGCCCTTACTTCTTTAACGCTGGTCTGTTTAACACTGGCCGCGATCTGGCGCGTCTGGGCCGTTTCTACGCGGCGGCGCTGGCCGATTCTGGTATCGCTTTTGATGTGCTGTTTGGTCCGGCGTACAAGGGGATCCCGATTGCCACCACCACGGCCGTGGCACTGGCCGATCACCATGATGTGGATACGCCCTATTGCTTTAACCGCAAAGAAGCCAAAGATCATGGTGAAGGGGGCAATCTGGTCGGCAGCGCACTGGAAGGTCGAATTATGCTGGTGGACGATGTGATCACCGCGGGCACCGCGATTCGTGAATCGATGGAAATCATTCAAGCCAACGGGGCGGATTTGGCCGGTGTGCTGGTTGCCATCGACCGTCAGGAAAAAGGCAAAGGCGAGTTGTCGGCGATTCAGGAAGTGGAGCGCGATTTTGGTTGCGCTGTGATTTCGATTGTCAGCCTGAGCGATCTGATCCGCTACCTGGAAGAGCGCGGCGACAGCGACGACCACTTGGCGGCGGTAAAAGCGTATCGCGCTGAATACGGCATTTAAGCTACGCAGTGGTCTGTGACACAAAAAAGCTGAGGTTGCTGCCCCAGCTTTTTGTTGGTTCATTAATCCTTCTAACGTAAAAATCAATTAATATACCGTAGAATATTAATGTTATGTTTAATTGGATATTAACTTTTAATTGATATCCAAATTCTCTAGAAAAATACGTTCTAGATAACTTTCCATTTTAAAAGAACCTATTACAGATAAGTGATCATCATCGAAATAGAATGACTCATTTTCATTTCCAACTATACACGTTTTAAGATTGCAATAAATATTAGTTGGATCAACTATAACAACATTTTTAAAGTTTTTACTAATACTTATAATCTTTGAGTTGACGAATTTCTGAAAATTAATATGATCTTTATAACTTACAGATAAAGATGATAATTTTTCTAGTTCTAACCCACTTATTGACGTTGAATCAAAATATATTTTATCTGCATTTCTATGTTGCATCGGAACTTGCAATAATAATATTACTTTTTTACCATATTTATTATACTCTGATAATGTTTTTTCCAGCCCAGTAGTAAACGCATTAATAGACTCAAATTTATCTTTGTTTTTCATTCTGTTCGTTAATGAAAGGTATTGCATTCCTTGGCCTGAGTATGATCCATTTGTATAATATGTCCATCTTGCAGCTAGGTAAATGATGTCTATATTGTCGATAGAGTATTCAAATGTTTTTTTATTTAGGCGTTGACAATTTCTTTTTTCTGAGTAGCTTCTGATAGGGTACACGTCTAATAATGGAGGACAACCACTAAAGCCTACGTATTCTAATCCGATATTATTTTTATTTGCTATTTTTTCTATGACAGGTAGTGACGAATACATATGTGAATCTCCTAGTGCTAATATTCTCTTAGTGCCTTTAGATATTTCACATGTGAAATTCGTTTTATTTTGAATGTATTCTTGATCAAAGCATTCATAAGGTTTTCTAGCGATAGAGTCGACGGCATCTTTGATGTGGCTATACTTTATTGGACTCACTTCATTTTGTTCTATAAAAATTGACGTTGAAACAACTATAGTAAATAATAAAAAAATAACATTTATATTTATTTTCTTTTCGATGTATGAATAAGAAAAGTAACCTAAAACAATGCTTATAATGACCATTGATACCTGACTTATGATATTTAAACTGATGTTAAATATAGATGCAAACACAATGACTGGCCAATGCCACAAATAAATTGAATAAGACCATATTCCTATATAA
>NZ_WXWO01000032.1:0-10770 GCF_009904845.1 Vibrio sp. V38_P2S17PM301
GACTTGCCCTTTCAGCGATTTGAGCCAGCCAAACTCACCACCAACCAACTCCGAAAATCAATGAGGCAACCCACGAATTTTGGTATGTTTTACGGCCTGAGTAATTCAAGAATTTAGGCCGACAATGCTGAATTGCCGACACCGAAAAACTGATGGCCAAAGAGAGCGAGAAAGAGAGATAGAGAAGATTTTTTGCTTAGTCGCATAACGCCGCATTAAGGGGTGAACAACGCCACCACCCAACCTAAACCATTGTGCCGTAAACACTTAAGCTGATTAAAACCAAAACTGCCTAGCGTTGTGAATCCCTCTTGAATGCTTTGTTAGTTGCCAAACTTAACCCTTTGATTTGAAGTTAATTGTCACTTTGCCAACGCTAGCTTTACGTGTATTAAAAAACTCAAATCAGGCGCAGTTTCAAAGCGCCTGTCACTGATGCCACTTGGAATAAACAGCGCCGTAGAACACATCCTAACAACACTAAAAAGCTCATTTGGAAAGACAATATCACAGAGCTGACTCTCAACAAGTGAATCGACTTCTGAAACAGAAAGTCCGGCCACAAAAACCAAAGCCTGATTTGCTCAAACCCAAAAGACTAAAATTTGGAATACAAAACCGAGCCAAAAATGCACGAATATTAGCCCTATATATTCTGCTTTAGCTGCGTTTTCCCCTTGGCAACTAACGCCTTGCTAAGGTGTGAGTAACGCAATACAAAAGCTACCGCACAGCGCCTTAATCACCATAAGCCACCGCAAAGTAAAAATGCCACGCGTTACGAATCACTCTTAAGCAACTTGTTAGTACATGCGCTACTTCTATTTATGCGCTCCAAGATATTGAAAAGTGGCATGATATGAAAGTCTTTGAATACTGAAGTGAGACGGGCAGCTACAAAACCTTACACCGATTAAGAGAGGAAAGTTGGCTAGAAGAAAAACGCACTGAACTGCCCAACTTGCACTAGCTTCAAATTAGAAAAGGATTCTTTCCTCGTACTTCAACAGCCACACCAAAAATAACCAAGGCTCTCTCAAAAACCACCACAAAAATGAAGAAGCGCCAAAGAAATAGGCTAAGAGTTAGAAGCCGTAAACGGTGAAATCAAAGCGAACACTCCGCATATAGTGCCACCGGAAAGAACGTGAAAGGCACTAACTGAAAGGTGTAAATACGAGCGCCAAAACAGATTAACACCAAAACTTATGACCTTTGATGTCAAACCCGTACTAACGCCCAATTAAGGTGTGAGGCACGCAATACCGATGTTGCCGCATACCACCTTAACCACTAAAGCCAATGCATACGAAAAATGCCACGCGTGCCGAATCACTCTTAAATTGTTTGTTAGGTGCGTAGCTTAATCTTGCACTAATCTGACCCATTTTGCCCGCCATGCCTGTGCTTCCATTGGGTCTGGCCAGAACTCTTTTTGCTTACTTATTAAGCCATTTTCAACGGTATGAAAAGTTATAGCTCGTGCTTTTTGGACGCTATCTGTAATTGATACATCAGTGACAACTGTTTCACCGTCGCAAACTACAGAGTGAATTGTAAACTCCCAAATACCATTCGCTGGGTAATAGGAATTGATAGCCGTAAAGTTGTCTCGGCCAATAATGAGTTCACCAGACTGCGGCCAGAAACCCTCAAAGTCTGGGCTAAGCCACTCGCTTGCTTTAGCAAAGTCGTTTGTTTTCATCGCATCCCAAAAAGCTAGGACGACTTCCTTTGAGTTCATGATTTTCTCCAAGCACATAACGCCCTGTTAAGGGGTGAGCAACGCAATACCAAAGCCGCCGCCAACCACCTTAAACACTAAAACCAACGCATAGTAAAAATGCCACGCGTTGCGAATCCCTCTTGAACAGTTTGTTATATGCCCGAACTCATTGTGTACTCTGGATGTCCAGTGTGCTCATCCAATTGCTCACTCACGACTTTGAAGCCTTGAGACAAATAGAATTGATAACTAGCCTGATTTTCCTTGTATACAGAAAGACTCAATTCCGCCCTCTGAGTTTTAGCATGACTCAATAGTTGCTTACCAATGCCTTTACCTTGAAGTTCAGGAGAGACAAATATAGCAGCTAGGCTATTTTCATACAGTGCGTAAAAGCCAACTACTTTCGACTCAGCTTCGTAAACGTAAGTTTCTGAAGCTGGAATGTAGATGCTACGCATGTTTTCTACTTGAGATTCCCAGAACTCAGCCGAAATGAAATCGTGAGCTTTAACTGACGCTTTAAGCCAAATTTCAAGAACTGAATCCATGTCATTTTCGTTGTACTTTCTTATCATTTTAAAGCTCTAAATAGCAGAATTTATCGGGGCAATATAACGCCGCATTAAGGTGTGAGCAGCGCTTGGCTATACTTGAGCGAAGCGAAACTGCCAAGCGTTGCGAATCACTCTTAAATGCTTTGTTAACTGTATACTATACCACGACGTAACTTGTTGCTATGTATAGATAAAGCACAATATATAGTATGATAAGTTTTGTCCGTATGGCGCTTAAGAAGGAACCCAAATGTACTATCACGTTACAATAAAACCAAAGTCAGATAACTGGTATGGTGAATACAAGACAGACCTCACTCGCGATCAGCTTGTATCACGCTATGTAGAACCATATGAACAAGGGCAGCCTATTCTGATTAACGGCAAAACTGTTACGCCAGATGACATAGAAAGAATTAAGTTTTACTTTAGTGAAAAAACAATTGAGTCTTATGTGCCCGCTATACGTGCAGAAGACATGAACTCCTCAGTCGCTGTTATTGGCGGTCCATCTTATACACAAACGGCAATTAGTCGCTCAAAAGACGTTACAGACGACTTTATAGCTGGACCTCCTGGCTACAAAAAGCGACTACAAGAACTCACTCCATCTAAGAAAGAACATATTCTTGATAAGTCTAAAGTTTTCATTGTTCACGGACACGATGACGCTGCACAAACGAAAGCAGCTCGCTTTGTTGAAAAACTTGGCTTAGAAGCGATCATTCTGCATGAAAAAGCTAGTTCCGGCAGAACGATTATCGAAAAAATTGAGCACTATTCCAATGTTGGCTTCGCCATTGTTCTATATACCCCAGATGATATTGGCAACATAAAAATCAAAGCAGATGAACTCAATGGACGAGCTCGTCAAAATGTAGTCTTTGAACATGGATACCTCATAGGTAAGCTAGGGCGTGAGAACGTTGCGGCTTTAGTGGAACAGCCAATTGAGCTACCAAATGATATAAGTGGCGTCGTTTATATAAATATCGATGAAGCCGCCGCATGGCAGTTGCAACTAACAAAGGAAATGAAGCAGTCTGGTTATAACATTGATATGAACGACCTAATTTAACGTAGAAAGCATAGGCCTCTGTTTTCATTGGTCTATGTCTGCTTCCAAGTCGTATCGACGTATACAGTTAACGCCCTGTTAAGGTGTGAGCAACGCAATACCGAAGCTTCCGCATAACACCTTAAACACTAAAACCAACGCATGGTAAAAATGCCACGCGTTGCGAATCACTCTTAAACAGATTGTTATATTTAAACTACGGTGCCAAGAATGTAGCAATATATTGATAATTCATAGCGATAACTAAAAGTGGAGCAATAATCATAGAGAGCCCAAACCACTTCATAAACTGATATGTTTTTTCACCGGCTTTAACGCGCGTCCACTCTTTCTTTAACATATCTTGTGTTAACGCAATAAGTTCATTTTCTTTTTTAGTAACATCTTCAACCTCGAAGTCGATTTCACCTTTTGCTGCGAACTCATACAGTTCACCTAGAATATCGACTATTGCTTTGTCATCAACTTTGTTTAAATGAAGTCTAAGCGAGTTGTAACTACGAACTATTTCACTAGTTAATTTCATGTTCTCATCATAGAGTTTATCTAATGCATCTTGATCGTCCTTTTTAGCTACAAGGTGGGAGGTAAAATCGGCCACCGAAGATATAAACACCGAAATTTCACCTCTTACGCGGTCAATCCAGTCTTGTCTGAACTCTGACGTTTTTTGATCTTTTGATATCAATATATTTGTGAACGTAATTAGCCCTGTAATTAGGGAAGCTATAATTGCTCCCCCGGCTACAAATACCGTAGCTGGTAACTCCATCAGATCCTCCATTAAATATAACGCCGCGTTAAGGCGTGACGTGATGCGTGCCATACTGTGAGCGAAGCGAAACTGGCACGCGTTGCGGAATCGCTCTTAAACGCTTTGTTATGTAGTTAATCGCGCAGTTCGTAAAACCCTTTTTCAATATCGTACTTTAAGTGCTTTGTCAGTGAGAACTGCGGGTCTTCTTTGAGAAATCGTTTAGCTATCATTGTTTGGTATTCATTGACTGACATACCATCGAAAACATATTTATTAACGTTAAATCCAGAGCAGTTTTCTTGCCCACCGACACTTTTACCACTGCCTTTTCTATTTGATTTACCAATAATCGAGATCTTCATATGGAGGCAATCTGACAAATCTGTGTACTTGATATTGGTGCTATCGATTTTCATAAGTTCCTCTTGCTACATAACGCCGCATTAAGGTGCGAACAACGCTTAACACCTAACCGAAACCACTGCTCCTTAAACACTAAAACCAAGTTTAAACTGAAATCGCCAAGCGTTGTGAGTCACTCTTAAATGCTTTGTTATGTGTGTCTCAATGCACGCAGAACCTTCAACGAAAACTCATCCCAGCCAGGAGCAGTAAAAGCAATACTCCTTAAATTTTTTACAGCTTCAATCGCCTCATTGGGCAGTAAGTTTCTTGTACGCATAAAATATGCGGCTAAGGCTAAACCTGTGCGATCTTTGCCTGATTTACAATGGACAATGACCAAACCATTACACTTATGCTGTTCGATAAAACTGACTATTTGAGGAAGAGACTTTAAACAAAGCTCTAGGTCTCCATCAAGAGGTGGGGCATTACTTGAAAGCTGGATGTTTCTGTAAGCAATACACAAGGTCTCTAAAAGTGAAACATGCACCATTTCACCGTCATTCACGGAAAGAATAGCTGCTACGTTATTATTATGTAATTCATCAAGGTTCCACATGCAGCTATCAGGACCACACCTACCAGCCACCGATTCTTCCACAAAAAATAGCTGCTGCATAAGTTTTCTCCTTCAAACACATAACGCCGCGTTAAGTGGTGAACAACGCCAACCATCAAACCTAAACCATTGTACCTTAAACACTTAACCTAGCTTGAACCGAGATCGCCAGGCGTTGTGAATCTGCCTAAAACGCCTTGTTATGAAACTGGTTATCGATAGTCTTCGATTTTAAGCAGTTCTCTAAACGCAGATTCCATTTGATCATAAACCTGTATTTTTAGCTGAAACACTAGCTGTTCATATTTTTCATGTTCAGGGCCGTTACCTAAATGAAATACCGTATTTATTACGTCATTGATTTCCCTTGCAATATCTTGGGGAAAGTACAAGCGGTTTAGTTCAAAATAGTCAATTAAAGCCGCACACTTAGTGTTAATTTCTATGCTGGAGTCTTTTCGTTTGTGTTCAGCCAATAATGCAAGTTCGCTCATGAGCTTGTAGAGGTTTATAACTACTTTCTCTCGCTTGACGTACAAGTTACCAAAGACTATTTCGTGCTCTTTTTGGAGCTTTACCAACTGTGACTTTATATCTTCCAACTCTTTCTGGTGAGTTAACTTTTGTTCTTCTAAAGCCTGAGCATTTACTAATTCATATCTCTTAATCGCTGCTGAGGCTATTGAGTTAGCGAATAATTTAGCAAGAAAACCAATCGCAGCGACACTACCTGCTGCTGCCAATATTGTGGAAAATGCCTCATTTAATGCCATGTTGTCCTCAAAGTTTCATAACGCCCTGTTAAGGTGTGAGCAACGCAATACCGATGCCGCCGCATACCACCTTAAACACCAAACGCAACGCATAGTAAAAATGCCACGCGTTGCGAATCACTCTTAAACAGTTTGTTAAGGCGCTAATCACGAATTACATGCTGTTGTCTTCGATTTTCGTCCATCGCAAGTAATTCTTTCCCCTTAGCTAAAGCTTCTTCTGACGGTTCTGGGAGTTCAGAAAACCACTTTTCCCAGCGATTTGAGATGGCGTTTNGATGCCGCCGCATACCACCTTAAACACCAAACGCAACGCATAGTAAAAATGCCACGCGTTGCGAATCACTCTTAAACAGTTTGTTAAGGCGCTAATCACGAATTACATGCTGTTGTCTTCGATTTTCGTCCATCGCAAGTAATTCTTTCCCCTTAGCTAAAGCTTCTTCTGACGGTTCTGGGAGTTCAGAAAACCACTTTTCCCAGCGATTTGAGATGGCGTTTATTGACACTTCGTCGTACATCCCTTTTTTCAATTGCTTTTTAATCAGCGGATACAGTTGAGGAGCAAGATCTTTACCCTCTATATGACGTTTAAAAATCCATATGTATATATCAACGAGCTCCAAACCTACACTTTTCGTACCTGGGGTACATTCAATAGGAACTGTTGGCATATGACTGTAATCTATAGTTGGGAGTCCAGGACCCAATGCCATTGGCTCACCTAATTTGGAGGCATTTTGATAGTGTTCGGTAATTATCTCTTGAGCTTTATTAAATTGAGATTGTCTATCGACAATTACTTTCTTGGACTTAGATTTTGACTTTTCGAGTCTATTTGCAATACCGTGTAACACCGATTGAAAACCGATCAAGTTCGGTGATATTTGTAGTCGATCTTTTTTAGATGCAGCGTTGTAAAATATTTTGCTTGGGTTCTTGATAACCCATTTTAACGCATCCGATATAAGTGTTTTTGAGCGCTCATCGGGCAACCAGTGAACCCTATCCAACACACTATTACAAACGTTAATTAAATGCTTATTTGCCAACTCATCTTTAATGGTAATACGCGCCGTCCATGCCTCTTTTGCCATTTCCTCATCAAATAGGTAAGCGACCTTTAATAACAACACATATCGCATTGGCGTCCAGTACCCTGTCCAAGTAATAGCTGGGTTTACACCTTGATCAAAAACTTGGTCAAAAAAAGCAATAATCGCATGATCTGCTTTTGCTACACGATAAAAGTCAAATTTGATGTCATACTTTTTCTGTATCTTCTCGAGATCTTTAACGATTTCGATTAGACGCCCATTTCCGAGCTCAGCTGCATGTAATCGCTCAACTTGTAGTTGTGTTCGCAACTTTTTGACAGCATCTAGAGCTAATACATCTAGATTCAGTTTTGAGCTCAACACTCCGTAATACAAAAATGGTTGATGCTCATCAAACAGCTCTAAACCCGTTTGACCACTTTCATCGACATAAAAGTACATAAATGTTCCTTTGTAAACTTTGCGCCTTAACGCTGCGTTAAGTGGTGAACAACGCCGCCACCCAACTTAAAACATTGTGCCGTAGACACTAAATTCAAAGCAAACCGAAAATGCCAAGCGTTGAGAATCCGTCTTAAACGCCTTGTTATACCTTTGCGAGCTCCTTTAATTTGGCTTGAAACTGCTTATGTGTCTCGCTAAATTTCATTGTTAACCCTACAATCTCTCCACTATCCTTTTTCTTTAAGGGCTCTGGGGCAGATTCATAATCTGTTAGACAAAAAACCAATTTTTTTATTAGTAAAGTTCGCTACGCTGGATTTTAGTGCAGTTAAATACTCATCAAGCACTGGAAAGTACAGTTCAACTAACATTTCGAGCTCAAGCAGCGGCGGAAAATCACGAACATCTCTCACTTGATATTTAGTGTTAAAGTTAATATGACTTATACATTGTTGCGAATCTTCGAGTACATCTTTCCTGACCAACACTAACAAATAATAAATGCGCTCTATTCTTTCTCTTTATCTAGCGGAAAGTGCTAGTAAAGATTCTCTAGCTTTTGTGTCTTTGGTAGTAAAATACGTAGCACCAAAGGCGATCCCCGCACCAGCTAAAGTTTGTAAAACACCCATCATTTCAGACATATATTGAAAAGATTCCGTAGACTCTACAGCCATGATACTACTCCTTGGTATAACGCCGCATTAAGGTGTGAGCAACGCTACCACTTAACCTAAAGCATTGCGCCATAAACACGAAACCCAACCTTGAACGAAAAATGCCAAGCGTTGGGAATCACTCTTAAATGCTTTGTTATAAGAACTTACGCAAGTGCATGCCTAAAGACACGTTGTCTCTCTGCATTAGCGATCTCTTGCATTTTATCGCGAGGAATTCGATTTGACTCAATACCATTGCCACAAGTAATTTCATCATATTCAGTGCGCCTCATTGACCTAAATAAGTCGAAAAAACCATCGCCAGGTAACCCGCCGTTAGATTTTTTTGATAAAAGCGAACCATAAATTGCTACTTTTGGAGAAGCCAACTCTTCACACGCTGACTCAAAAGTAGTCCAAATAACAGCATGATTAATTGCCTCTGACTTCTCGAAATAATCATCAAAGATACTATATATTGCACCGTAAGGTACGACACGCCTCATACTCGCTGCATTGCGTAATACAGTTTTTATTTGTTCGATTTTTTCTACTGCTACTTCCACTACGTGCTCCTCTTTTCCATTATTCTCGCAGGATACATACTTCAGAAACAGATTCATATTTCCATGATTATGCTATGTGAACTTGTACTTATAACGCCGCATTAAGGTGTGAGCAACGCTACCACCTCACCTAAACATTGCACCGTAAATACAAAACCCACCCATAGAATGATAAATGCCAAGCGTTGGGAATCACTCTTAAATGCTTTGTTAAGTGCCTTTTTGCGCCATATTTGCTTATGATACTATATACATCATGTGCAATGTAAATCTTTGGAACTATGGTAAAAGTTAATTTAGGGAAACTGGGGGAAACCGATTTCGTACGATGGTGCACCCAAGCTGGACTGATCACAAATAGTTCAAATGATGAGGATGTTGCCGGTTGGGATTACTTAGTAGAATTTCCAACTGAACACCATAGTAACGCGCCAAAAGATCGCGTTACAATACCGTTTGAATGTAAAGTTCAAGTAAAAGCTACGCAGAGAAAAGACAAGCGCCTTGGAATAAAGTTGTCAGTTCTTCAGCGTCTAGTTAACTACAACTACCCTGCATTTATCCTATTTCTTGAATACGATAGTGACATTCAGCCGACTATCGAGAATGCTTACTTGGTACATATCAGTGACAATATAATTAAGCGAACACTAAAAAAACTAAGAGAAAACGACTTACTAGACTGTCCAAAAGAACTGAACAAGATCAAGGTTTCAATAAGCTACAATGCAACTCACCAATTGAGTAACCTCAGCGGGGATGCTTTAAGGAAAGTAATCGAAAGACTTTCTGGTAAATGTGTAAATGCGTACATTGAGAACAAACAATCTCTTAGAAACAATGCTGGTTACGAAGATGGTGGAATCACTATGACTTGTACTTTTGGTAGAGACAACTTTAACAAACAGCATTTCATTGAAATGTCATTGGGTTTAAGAGAGTCCATAGACGTAGATAAGTTCATTGTTAAAGACGAGCGGTTCAACCTTAAGAACGATAAATTCCTGATCTCTGAATCAGAGGCAGCAAAACTGACTATTCGCAGCGAAAGCACAACAAAATGCAAGATTAGAATAAAGACTAGTAAGTATTCGCCAGCAATATCTTTTGATGCAGAGCTTATAACATTACCTATTAATCCTTTACTACACAATGATGAGAAAGTTTTGTTGCTTAAAACTGCTTTGTTTACCTTCGTACTTGAAGGGCTCAAAGTAGGTACAAATACATATAAAATTTTATTCACTCTACACCAAAACTGTGAAGTCAATGAAATACTGTCAATGCTCAAAGTATTTTCTAGAACCGAAGAGCGTTTGATTATGGAAGTTGAAGGCCTAATTGAAACAACAGTCAAATTTAATATTGGCCTAAATATGACCGAGCCATACAAACAAGAATTTGTACAAGGGTTAGAAAGCATCTTAAACACGTTCGAAATTGATAGAACTACTGAAGCAAATTTCAACCAAATCATTTGTCAGGAGCAAAATATTGTACTAATTGACAGCTTTCTAAAAAACGATATTGAGAATGGCTGGATAGACACCAAAGAACCGATACCTGGTAACCCGAAAAGTTTCGTTTTCTTACAAGCTATGTTTATCAACCTTGGGAAAGTAATTGTAGGCGGAATGTTTGGGCTTCACGCAAACAAGCAATCAGGTACAAAGTTCGCAATAGTACGTGCTGAATTAGTGCAGCCAATTTGCTCCTATGAATCGATTTCAGACGTGGAACTAACCGCGTTATACGATACTTGTGAAGCTCACTTTGACGAAGAAGGTATACTGGTTGTCACCAGTCATGAGTAGGCACTTAACGCCCTGCTAAGTGGCTAGAAACGCAAACCACGATACTTAAACTAGCCACCGTAATCACTATGCCTGATTAGAGGTAAAATCGCCAAACGTTGATAGTCCGTCTTGAGCAGATTGTTATATTTTTTGACCAAAGAATTGATTGTGAACTTCAATTGCCTTTTGATAACCTGTATTAGTTCCGACTAGATCTGACACTTCAATTTGAAAAGAAGAGAGTTACCCACTTTGATTAAAGGTGCTGAATCCGTAATCAAAGACAATAAGAGGTAACTCTCATGCTTCATACTAGCAACCCAATCATCAAACACAAAGCTGGCCTACTCAATCTTGCAGAAGAACTCGGCAATGTGTCAAAAGCCTGCAAG
>NZ_WXWO01000014.1:0-5578 GCF_009904845.1 Vibrio sp. V38_P2S17PM301
ACACGATGGAATCAGTGCGTCCTGAATTTCACTCACCAATAAGGAGAGCACCGTTATGACATTAATCAACACCCTACTCCGATACGCCGCTATGACCATCCTGTTTATTGGACTCACCGCTTGTGGCGACCAAGAAGAGACTCAAGCAGTAACAGCAGAAATTGAAGTATCGATATCGACTAACTCGCATTGGGGAACATTGGTCTTTGACCTTCAAGCCATCGCCGACACCACCGTAATCAGCAATGTGGTGATTAACCGTGGCAACTGCCGATTACCCGCAGGAACAGCCTCAGAGCTATCAAGAAACGTTTCGTTAAAGTTCGGCCAAACCTACACCGGATACAGCAACAACTGCACTGTGGACAGCGTTAAAGAAATCGAAGTCACCTCCAGCGCGGGCACCTTTGTCTACACCTTCTAACTTAATTCCCAAATAACACACTCAACCAACTCGTAAGGATCAACTATGAACAAGTCATCTCTACTTATCACTACAGCGTTAGTTTTCTCAACCTCTTCCGCCTTTGCTGGCGGAACGCTGGGCGGTAACCCATCCGCAGATTCGGGAGCCGTCAACGTCAGTGTGGGTAAATGTACTCAATACAAAATGGAGGTGAATGCGGCGCAACAGGAAGGTAAGGACGTAGCGAGCATCGCCGTTCCAGAAGGCTGTGAAGCCATCAAAGAAAAGTAATACCACCGGCAACGATAAGAAACGACAATGGGGAGCAATCACGCTCCCCATTCTTTTTTTTTGCTTCTATACACAAGCGGCACAATCAATAAGCCACATACAATAAGCCATCCTTCTAAACTCGTTTTTGGACAAAACTGTTTTAGAGAAATGGCTAATTTAGCAAAATAAAAATTACCTAAAGTATGGCAACCTCGCCTAAATGAGAGTCTAGTAATGCTGGTTCAGATCATTTCATAAAAAGCCATGACCCTTGCACAAAAAATGTCTTAACTGTAAACCAACTTCCCAAGAACCTTCGATAGGTAAAAATCCGACAGTACTCTATGG
This sequence comes from Vibrio sp. V38_P2S17PM301, assembly GCF_009904845.1. Lineage (NCBI taxonomy): Bacteria > Pseudomonadati > Pseudomonadota > Gammaproteobacteria > Vibrionales > Vibrionaceae > Vibrio > Vibrio sp. V38_P2S17PM301. The sequence continues at coordinate 1,028 of NZ_WXWO01000014.1, forward strand.
TTCAATAAATTGTAATAAAAGAGTGGTAAACGTCGTATATCGACATCTTTAATCCAACTGGACTGGTTCATGAAAATATTATTTGTGTGCAAACATAATGCAAGCAGAAGCATTTTGGCTGAAGCAATTGCAAACAAGTTTCTGCCCAGAAATTTCCAAATAGCAAGTGGCGGTAGCCATCCCAAAGGTCAGATTAATCCCCGTATCGCACAATACCTTGAAACACATGGTTTTGACGCTTCTAAGTTCCATAGTACTTCATGGGAAGAAAGACTGAGTTTTCATCCTGACTTAATAATCACAGTGTGCGATACAATGCACAATGAAACTTGTCCGAACTGGTTATCCGCAGGTGTCCGTGTTGCTTGGGATCTTGAACCATTACCAAATGATGAAGCTTCAGACTCGGATTTTAACAAGCAGTGCGATAAAGTATACTCCTCTCTAAAACGAAGAATTGGAGCTCTTGCAAACATCGATTTTCAAAATCTCGATTCTGAAGAAATAAAACAGCATGTGCTCGATCTGAAATCAATGTAGATAAGTGTATACGTAACGAACTGATACTACTTCATTAACGTTTTTTACAGCTCTCGCTTATTCGATGACTTGAGGTTAAAAAATAATGCCAGCAATCGTAGCTGGCATTGGTGAACAAATCTGCTTAGTTTTATTTATTGCTGAGCCAGTTTTTGATTTGTACCTATAGGCAGCCAAAACGAAATAATGGTCGTTAATGCTAAGAAGGCAAAGGATACCCATAGACAGGCTGAGAACCCCCACATTTGGAACACCCATCCAGATAGAATCGTCCCTATCAAGCGCCCCATTGCGTTTGCCATGTAGTAGAAACCGACGTCCAGAGACACACCATCGCCCTTGGCATAGCTGACAATTAAGTATGAGTGCAGTGATGAGTTCACAGCAAACACAGCACCAAAAATCATCAATCCAACGACAATAACCACTTCTGGGTGCCATTGCTGCTGAACACTGTAAGCAATTACGCCAGTCACTATAGACAATACCAACGCCCACACTATCGCGGCTTTACCATCTGGAGTATGCCCCGATTTACTGCCTGTTATCTTTGGTGCAATTCCTTGAATGATTCCGTAACCGATCACCCAAATAGCCAGGAATCCACCTACGGCGCTATGATCCCATCCAAACACAGATCCCAGATAGATAGGCAGTGCAATCACAAACCAAACATCACGCGCACCAAACAGGAACATACGAGCAGCGGATAGAATGTTTACGCTGCTAGATTTGGAAAAAATTTCAGAGAACTTAGGTTTATTTTTCGCTTTGCCCAGGTCGGATTTAAGGCTAATCACACTGCCGATAAAGACCAGTAAAAGAACACCAGCCATCGCAGCTACCGCATATTGGAAGCCAATCATCGATAACAACGCACCACCTAAGAAAAATCCTGCACCTTTTAGCGCGTTTTTAGAGCCTGTAAGTATGGCGATCCACTTATACAATGCTCCTTGCGCATTCTCTGGCACTAAGGTTTTGATGGAGCTTTTCGCACTCATTTTGTTTAGGTCTTTGGCAATACCTGACAAGGCTTGTGCCGCCATGACCCATGGAATCGAGAGCCAACTTGCAGGGACAGCCAGCATTGACAGAGCGATGATTTGCACTCCCAAACCGATATTCATCGTTCGGTTCAACCCAAGACGAGCACCTAGCCAGCCACCGATGAGGTTAGTGACGACGCCAAAGAATTCATAAAAAAGAAACAGGGAGGCGATCTCTAAGGTTGAATACCCCAAATCATAAAAATAGAGCACCACCAACATGCGTAATGCGCCATCGGTAACAGTGAAGTTCCAATAGTTAAATGTGACCAACATGTACTGGCGGACATTTTGGTTGAGTTTAGACAACATATTCACTCTCTTTAAAAAAAGAGCCGCCTAAGGCAGCTCTTCAAGGCTTCTATTGATTAGCAAATTGGTGGATGTACTCAACTTGTACATCTTTAGTAAACGCGCCAGGTCGTAATGACTGGACATGAGTGATGATTTCTTGCAACTCCCAGCCTTTCTCTAGCAAGAGATGGGCGGCAAGCAAACCAGTACGCCCTGATCCTCCCATACAATGCATCGCTATCTTTTCGCCATTTTCTATAGCTTTGTGTAACGAAGGGGATATATGTTTCCAGCGAGCCAAAAACGCTTCGTTTGGTGCGCAGTCATCTTCTATTGGTGTATGGAACCATTGCAAGCCTGCTTGCTCAACAAGGTCTGGCAAGTCACCAACACCTTTTTCTTGCATCTCATGAGTGCTCAGTGCCGTAACAACGATGGTTACACCTTGAGACTTTAGTTGATCAATACTGTCACTCAGCGACGCTTCTTTAGTGCCAGGACAAGGAGTCAGTATTAACGCTGCGTTATTGTCTTCAACAGGCAGTTCCCACGTAGGATGTGTCATTGGTTTGATTCCTTATGCTAGGCCGACTTTACGAACAAGTTCTGCGGTACGTGTTGCGTAACCCATTTCGTTGTCATACCACGCATAGATTTTCACCATACGCTTGCCAACAACCATAGTCGAAAGCGCATCGACAATCGTTGAACGTTGGTCGCCTTTGTAATCAATAGAAACAAGAGGGCGCTCTTCGAAACCAAGTATGCCTTTCAGCTCATTCTGCGACGCTTCTTTAAGTAAATCGTTCACCTCTTCAGCCGTGGTGTCACGCTTAACATCAAAAATAATGTCGGTTAATGAGGCGTTAGCTAACGGCACACGCACTGCATGACCATCAATTTTTCCTTTAAGTTCAGGAAAAATTTCGATAATCGCTTTCGCAGAACCTGTGGTCGTTGGGATCAAACTCATACCACAAGCACGCGCACGGCGAAGGTCTTTATGCGGTGCATCCAAAATGGTTTGCGTGTTGGTCAAGTCGTGAATGGTCGTAAACGATGAGTGTTCAATACCAAGTTGCTCGTGAATCACTTTGACGATAGGCGCAATGCAGTTGGTGGTACAAGACGCAGCGGTCACAATCTGGTGTTTCTCTGGATCAAAAATGTGATCGTTCACACCAACCACAATGTTAGCAATCCCATCTTCTTTGACTGGCGCGGAAACAACCACGCGTTTAACACCTTGCGCTAAATACTGATTCAAAAACTCAGATTTGCGGTGTTTGCCTGTTGCTTCGATGACCACATCACAACCAGACCAATCGACATCACTGATCGCTTTTTGTTGTGAGGTACGAATAACCTGACCGTTGGCAATGATCGCATTACCGTCGCTTGTCACTTCATGATGCCAACGGCCTTGTATTGAATCAAATTCGAGCAAATGAGCCAAGGTCGCCGCGTCACCCGCAACATCGTTAATCTGGATAAATTCGATCTCAGGCCAATCAAATGAGGCTCTTAATGCTAAACGACCAATACGACCAAACCCGTTAATTCCGACTTTAATAGACATTTTTATTTCCTTTTATCCCTTCTAAACACAGCATTCTGGGCGAGATTTCATCTCTGCCAGCCTTTGCATATCCTGTTGGTATTCTTGTTTCAGGCAGTTGGACTCCACCAGCCCTTGAATTTGTTTTCTCATCCATCCGGGCAGTTGGTCCGAGAGCCGATAAAACACCCATTGCCCTTGCCTTGTATCAACCACCACGCCACTGGAACGAAGTAGAGCCAGATGGCGAGAAATTTTCGGTTGGCTTTCATTTAACGCTTGCGTCAACTCGCCGACACACACTCGCTGCTCGCGTGCAATCATGAGCAAACAGCGCACTCTCGTTTCATCGGACAGCAACTTAAAAAACTGATGAGGTAGCATTTTACTTATCTCTGCATATGCGGATGTGCATATATATCATATAAAAAGAAATCGCTGTCAATATAAAAGTTACCGCTGACTTTTAAAGGATGATGTTAAAGCGAGAAGTAAAATAGCTGACAGCATGTTGCAGGGCTTTTGTTGCATTTTGATTACAATCGATTTCCCAATAAACCTGTTTTTGATATGCCTCTCGGCGTCTATCGTGTTGGTACATCGCATAGTTAATATCGATCACATAATCGTAAGCGGGCTCTAACCTCTGTGTCGGCTCGATGAAGGTGTAGCCAAAGTAACCCAACTTTTCCAAATGGCTTTGCTCGGGTAAGTCGATGCCGTCAATCGCTTCAAAAGTAATCTCATAGAAACTTCCAGCATTGATATACAACAGTTGAGCAGCGATACAAGCAAGGTCGGAGTTAGGGAAGCTAATCAAATGAACGGTTCTTTTATCTATCATGTTGCCAGCCTCCTTTACTGACATACTTAATTAAGTGGGTGTGTTTAGCAGAATATAGATGAAATTTCGAATTTCATTCACAAATATTTCACACTGTTAAACATTCAATCACCCCATAATTACTGAATAAATAAATATATCCTTCTGATTTTTAATAAAAACAATCTACTTATAAAACAAAAAAGCCAGAGTAGTCATAAATTTGTCACATAAAGTCTATTTTATTGTCACATTGTCCTCTCAGAATTTACCTAGCTAAACAATAC
>NZ_WXWO01000018.1:0-5555 GCF_009904845.1 Vibrio sp. V38_P2S17PM301
TGACGGGGCTTTAAGCGGCGGTCGCGGGTAATAAAACGGTCTATGTGTTTGCGCTTTTTGTCGTGTCGGACTTTTGCGCCCTTTGACGAGCCTAGTCCTTTCAGGGCTTCGCCCTGCGCTTCGCGCCCGAGTTTTGCACTTGTTTTTGTGCGCACATGGTGAACCTGCTCGAACGCGCGCAGCTTTTGCTGCTCACTCTCAAGCCAGTCTGAATTTGGGGAACTAAAAAGGCCGCTCTCATGAGCGGCTAAGTTTTTGCGGGTAATGTTAGAGCTTTGTGCTGCCCCGGCGATGAAGATAACGTCTTCGGGCGTCAGCTCCGTGGTGACTTCTCGCTCACCCTGCGGTTGGTAAAGGTGATTCATAGAGCACCCTCGCCATAGGAAGAATCCGCGCCCATTTCGGGCGCTTCATCTTGCTTGCGGATTCGCTTTGATTCCATTAGCACTCTACGGCCTTTGTCACGTAGACGTATAGCACGACGTAATTTACTGGATTGCAACTTGCAGACTAGCTCATACTCTCTCGTGAGAATACTTTCCTTGCTCCGATAGTTGGAACCAATAAGCCTAAGTATATCACTGGCTCTAGCGTCGCCATATGCGCGCTTTAAGTCGTTATGCGCATTTAATATCCCAGCTGCACAATAAATATCAAAACTAACTCTGACTGACGTGACGACAGTGCGCCATTCATTGTGGTTGGTAATGCTCATACCTCACCCCCAGACAGGCGCATCTTTTGAACCTCAAAAGCGCGTCTGAATTCTGCCTGACCACGGCGTGAGAAACGGTAGTCCTTACCAGTAGATAAGTGCTTGTCGCCCTTGCCCATATTGGGAAAGTGCTCTTGTTTGATTTTTTCGAGAGTGGATAACCCAAACGGTGTTGGTGTGTGTCCTTTCATGATTTAGCCTCCGCAAGCTGTGTCATAACCTAACGGAGAAAACAATAATCCAAACTTTTAGGATATCCAAGCCTATGGGATTAGTGAAAAGAACAAAATGATCCTCTATGATTTAACAATTAACGAAATGGAGACTTCACGATGATGAACTACACAAACGCACTTTTAGACCGCGTAAAAGCCAAGTTCGAACTGACATCAGACTATCAATTAGCTAAAAAACTAGAGATTAGAGCCACTAGGATAAGCAACTATCGAAACGGCGTTAGTAATATGGACTGGGATTTGGCTTTTAAAATTTGCGATTTGTTAGAGGAAGACGATCAAAATGTCGTTCATGGTCTGATTGAAGATAAATACTCAAACCCTCGCCTAATCAATGCCTTACATAGCGGTCAGGCCTCATAGCACCCCTTTACCAGTTTATACATAATGCGAACTTAGATATATAGAGGCTTAGACCGGCCCGATGTTCTTCTCTGAGCTGTTTGCGTTGATTTTGTAACTCGGTGTCTGTCGATGATTATGGTGTTTCGACGATATGCTGTTGTTTAGTATCCCTTATCAATCCATCGAGTTAATTTCACGCCAAGCGTTTCCATCATCTTTTTTGGTAACCACGCTTGATACTCAGCGACTCATACCTTCTAAGCCCCATGGAATGTCAAAAATGCACTAGGCTGTACAGTGTCAGAAACTGTTACCGCTGTGTCGACTCGGAGGAAAGATTATGGAGAGCTCTAATATTGAAAATGACTTTGTCGTGCTGACTCCCAGCAAACAAGCTAATTCCATCACTAACACTCACGATATGTATGAACGCTTAAACACCGAATATAGTGATTTCAAAGGACATGAACTGATCTCCTGCTATTCCTTTTCCGAAAATTGGTCAACTTGGGAGATTCATCCGCATGGAGATGAAATTGTCATGTTGCTGTCTGGCAGCGCAACTTTCATTCTCGATGTGGACGGCGAAAAACAACATGTTCATCTCTCCCGTGCTGGCGAATATGCGATTATTCCTAGAAACACTTGGCATACCGCCCATGTTGTTGATATGGCCAAGGTGCTGTTCATAACCCCAGGTGAAGGAACCCGGCACAAACCTGACGAATCGATGTGATCTTTCATCGCTTACATGCATGAAAAAACCGCCACGGAGTCGCGGCGGTTTCAGCAATGGAATTAAGTTAAACGATTAGTGCGCCGTTTTCTTGCCATTTTTGCCAGAAAAGCCCTGGTGAGGAAATACGTTGCGAATGCGTTGCTGCACTTTCTTTGGTACTTGCTCAGAAAAAACCAGTTTCATGCCACTTCGCTGGCGGTAAACCTTCATTTCACCATCAAATGGAACATGTTCAGCGATCTCAACAACATTGTGTTTAAACTTTGGCGGGAAATGGCCTTTTACGCGACTCAACTCCCCTGATTTAAACTTCACTCGTAACACCGGTCGATCGACCGCTACCAACCAAAAAATGATCACTGCAGCAATTAAAATGACATACAGCATGACGCACTCTCCTTAATCAGACAGTAACTTAGAAAGATCTTCTTTCAAACTGTTCACTGCTTTACTGGCTTTCTCACTACGGGACGCTTCGCTCAGAAGATATTCGATAGCATCAGACAATGTACAACCCAGCTCACTGGCACGGTGAGACAGCTTCTCCCAAACCCGATAATCCAAATCAATCGACTTTTTCTTGGTGTGAATTTGCTCAGCATTGAAATGACGCTTACGCTTTGCCCGGATCGCCTGCTTCATTTTGTTATCAAGCTCTAGCGACATGTGTTTTTCTATCCATTCAAGAACTTTGGTTGGCTCATGTTCCAAACCTTTAAGCTCTTTAACGGCAGCGTCAGCTTCACTGGTGTCAATATGATGGGTAATCGCTTCCCCATCCTTCCATTTTTTGACCAGATACTGCCACTTCCAACCGCATTCCAGGTTTTCAAGCTGTTGATATTTCATTGTCTAAACATTCCACTGGACTAGTAGTGACAGCGTAACCCAAGTTCGCTGTAATCACAATCTGCTGAGAGTAAAAAGTCGAGCTGGATCATTGCACTACTACCTCACCCTGTTTTTCTATATAATTTGGAACCTTTTATGTAACCAAGAACAGACTCATCGATGAATCAAGAAACCTGGTACTCAGTTATTCCTCACTACGATCATTTTAATGCGTCCGTTGAGCAATACCAAAACATTTCCCATGTTAACTTTTTCACTGCTCAACCACGCCTGAAACAAGCGATCAACAAATTCGTAGCCGGAAAAGGACTAACAAAAGTACTGCTGGTCAATTCTCCGGACAATCCGGTATACAGGCAACTTCTGCAACAACACTTGTCTGACCTTGATTCTGCTGCACCGGTTATCTACACCGAATCCCTGGATCCAAAACATGTATTCGGAACGTACGAAGCCCATTCCGGCGAAGTCACAGTTCAATTGCCTGGCTTATTGGAAAAAGCAAATGGCGGGTACCTGGTATTGTCCGCCAACTTCCTGTTGAGCAATCCTATGAACTGGTTACTACTTAAAGCCGCCGTTTTTGGTGAGCCCGTACAGCAGATCAACTCAGCGCCGACGCACCTTAGCAACAATGTGACAGACAAACATTACAACGTAAAATTGGTCATTGTGGGCGATCGCGGCCAACTGGGTGAAATAGATTATCTGGACAGTGACATATACTCTGGCATGTGCATGTTTTCCGAGGTAGAGCCTGAAATCGAGCTGACAGAACAAAGTATCTCCACATATCTTGGCTATTTGAAATGGTTATGTGCTACTTACGATCTTCCCGAGTTAACTCAAAGTGGCATTGAGCGTCTGATGGTTGCCGGTGCACGTCTTACTGAAGACCAGAGCTACATGCCTTTGGATGTGATTTGGTATCGCTCACTACTTGAAGAAGTCAGTATTGATTTAACAGCTGGTGACAACGTAACAAAAGAGACGTTGGATAAAGTCATTGATGCCCGCCTCTACCGAGAATCTTACCTGCCCGATCGCGCTCTGTCCGATATTCTCGATGGCCAGGTGATCATTGAAACCAAAGGTGAACGCGTTGGTCAGGTGAACGGGCTCACTGTGATTGATGTTCCCGGGCATCCGCTTTCATACGGTGAACCAGCGCGTATTTCGTGTGTCATTCACTTTGGTGACGGTGACATTTCTGACGTAGAACGTAAAGCCGAGTTGGGTGGCAACCTGCACGCGAAGGGCATGATGATCATGCAGGCCTTTGTAAGCAGCGCAATGAATCTCGATGAGCCCATGCCCTATTCTGCCTCCGTCGTATTTGAACAATCGTACTGCGAGGTCGATGGTGACAGCGCATCTCTCGCTGAACTCTGCTCTTTCGTGAGTGCGTTATCCGAGTATCCTATTAACCAACAGATTGCGGTCACTGGCGCGGTGGATCAATTTGGACGCGTCCAGGCAGTCGGCGGGTTGAACGAAAAAATCGAAGGCTTCTATCACGTTTGTAAACATCAGGGTTTGACCGGTTCACAAGGCGTTATTCTGCCCAAATCTAACCTGAAACATTTGGCGCTTCATAAAGATGTAGTGAAGAGCATTCAAGATGGAGAGTTCCATATCTGGTCTGTGTCGACGGTTGATGAAGCAGTACCTATTATTATGGGTAAACCTTTCAGGGGCGATGATGAAGAAAGTGTGATTCATAAAATCGCTGAACGCATCGAGAACTTTGAACGACACGAACACCCTACAGGCTTGATGGATCGAATAAAAAACTGGTTTGTCTAGAACTGATCGGAGTTGTTTAGCTTACACCTGTTCACTAAGATGCACCTGTCAAAAATTGGAGTAATTGATAATGCAAAACAAACGTGATTCATACAATCGTGACGATCTGTTAGCCTCTAGCCGTGGTGAGCTATTTGGTCCGGGTTACCCTCAACTGCCTGCGCCAAATATGCTGATGATGGACCGTGTTACCAAGATGTCTGAAACTGAAGGCGACTATGGTAAAGGTCTAATCCTGGCGGAGCTGGATATTACTCCTGATCTATGGTTCTTCGATTGCCACTTCCCTGGCGACCCTGTTATGCCTGGCTGTCTGGGCCTGGATGCAATGTGGCAGCTTGTTGGCTTCTTCCTTGGCTGGGTTGGCGGCAAAGGTAAAGGCCGTGCACTGGGTGTTGGTGAAGTGAAGTTTACTGGTCAAATCCTACCGACCGCAAAAAAAGTCACGTACGAAATCAATATGAAGCGTGTTGTAAACCGCAAACTGGTTATGGGCTTGGCTGATGGCCGCGTCCTTGTTGACGGTAAAGAAATTTATGTGGCAAAAGACCTGAAAGTTGGCCTTTTCCAAGACACTTCAGCTTTTTAATTAGCAGAGTGAATAAAAGCGGCTCACTTGAGTCGCTTTTTTTTCACCAATCATCTTAGTTATAGTGCATCAGATTACGATATGACAAACAAAAAGCCCCTTTCGGGGCTTAGTTCTCCATTTACAGTATGTGGATTTGAAGATTTTTACTTGTAGAGGCCAGCTTGTTTATCATCTCTGGCGTCACGCCAACCGCCTAACCAATACGATCGCACATCCATCTGTTGATAAGGGCATGTTTCCGACGAACGGCCGTTCAGACCTGCTTTATAT
>NZ_WXWO01000036.1:0-103251 GCF_009904845.1 Vibrio sp. V38_P2S17PM301
ATATTGATTAATCGCATCCCTAACCCCTTCTAAAGACCATACCTTAGATATATTAGGATCAGATTTTGTTAATTTTTTTTCTATCCAAGTAAAATCTATACTATGAATAGTTTCCATCACTTCAGAATCACTTTTCATAATTATCCCGAGATCTTATTAAAGAACTAGATCTAGGATCTAGTTCTTTAATTTTACACCAAATACTAAGGTAGGCAGTGAGCTGCTTTAGCTACTTTACGAGTATTTTTTTCTACTTTCTTTTGTTCATTCTTTTTCACAATAATTTCCTTTTGAAGTTTAATACATGTAAGCCAAATCACTTTTGGCCCTTTTTTTTTAACAGTTTGATATAATAGAGATCAACACATGTTTCATTTATGTTCTGCAAATGTTAAGTACCTCTCGATTATATGGGAACATACTGTTAATTTAATTAATTGAAATTTAAAATCTGTATAGATATCAACCAATTCGCAATATCAATAAGACATCAAAAACAATCACGAATAAGTATGAGTAAACCTATTCCATAGAAATGCATCGATACTGATTCATTTGAATAACTGTCATTCCTACAAACTCATTGAGCTCTTGCATTGCATCAATAAGCGGCAAGAGTTCGTTCTTATGGAACAGCCAGTCAACTTTATTCAGATCGTTGCTTGAGGTGATACTTTCGCGCCGGATACTCATCAGCTCGATTGGTACCCGGTGCATGGCCAGAACGTCGTTCATAGTCTGGTTCTTCACTTCTTTAAATGAGTCTTTCGCTTCCACCTGACCAATCGGTTTCAGCTCCGGCGCTTTGGTGTCCTTACCTTTGGCATTCACGAACATGTTTTTGAACGCCATCCCTTCTTTAGCCTGCAACCTGGCTTTGATTTCCTCTTCCTGAGTTTTCGTCATGGTCGGCTCGTTCATATAGAGCAGGTATCCGGCGTGCTGGCCGTTGCGGTAATACTGACGACGAAACAGCGTCGCATCGTCATTGAGCCAAATAGACGTCAGGCCACTGACATGGCCAGGCAATCCGTAAATCTCCTGAGCAACGTCGTATTCCGACCAATGGAAGATTTGGCCTGGTTTAAAGTCGATGCGTCCCTGGTCATCATAGGCTCTTGGCTTGTAGGTCCAGCCCAAATCTTCACGGCGACGCATGTACAAGGCCGGTACATGTTTGAGGGCAACAGGCTTGCCCAGGCCACCGTATCCGCGTATCACCTGCAGATACCCGTTACCGAAGGTCAGGAAGTCCTGAATGAAACGCTTCAGATCGCGGCGTGGCAGTAACGGGCTGACCATCACCGCAAACGCCAGAGTATTGCGTTTAAACTCAATCGCACTGGAGTGCATCGGATTCACCCGCAGGGCTTTCGCCAGGGTATCAAGCGCTATCGGCGGCTCATACAGGCCGTCCATCAGCGCCACTTCCAGGTAGCTGAGAATGTCGCTGTTCATTACGCTGACCGGGTTGGAAAATTCTATCTCAATCACTGGGCCTCTCCATGGGTTCAGGCATCAGAAAATCGTCACGGTGGTGTCGTTTTCACTATGAATATCAATCGGCTCCCAGCGCATGACGTGCATGGCAGCCCAGGCAAGGTCGGCGTGTGAACCAATCTTACTGCGGTTAGAAATAAAGGTGACCTGGTTGCTCACCTGCGTGGTGTGTTGGCGGATCATCAGGAAGGAGTGCACCAGGTCATCCCACTCGGCATCAAACTGAAGCCGGCCATGATGAATAATTTCGCGCGATTTATACGCCATCATGCGCTTCATCTCCGGCGAGTAATCCAGCTCGGTGAGCGCCGGGAAGAATTTGCGGACTAACTCGGCGACCGCTGATCCCACGCCGCCGGTATCCATCGCCAGGTACACCACATTGTATTTTTCGGTGATGCCCCGGATGGTTTCGGCCTGCTCTTCATAGCTGGAGCCTTTAAGCCTGAGGCGTTCGATAAACCGGAATACACCGCCTTTTTGTTTGGGTTTCAGCGCCACGACAAGCCCGGCATCGTCTGAGCCGTTGCCCTGACCGCCGCCTCTCGGGTCGTAACCAACCAGCACTTCTGCATCACCCACCGGACGCGGTTTGTTGTGATCGACGTCTTTCCAGAGAGAGGTATCGGCTTTGCAAGCCAGCAACGCTTTCAGGGAGAAGAACGACGCACTGTCGTCCAAAAACTGACAACGTAAGAGGTTGTCGAAGATTTCCTTCACCGGGTACTTACGCTTGAGTTTGTCCATGTTGAAGAACGTGGCGCCTTTGGCCATCGCATCATCGACGGTGATCATCTGACGGAAGATAAAGTCCGGCCCCAGTGAGCCACCTTTAAGCGCTTTATGGCTGATGTCGATGTTGTGCTCTTTCTTGCCTTGCCATTTGGGGTACGCTTCGTGGGCCATCGTTGACGGGGTCGAAATGTAAGTGGTGCGGTAGTGCGCCTGAATGGACATGCCGCCGGCGTAATCATCCAGCTCAGCAAAGCGCGGGATCCAGAACACCTCATCCCAGTACATGTGGCCATTAAAACCTTGCGACGTTGCCACATTGGTGGACATAAAACCCAGATTCGCCCCGTTGCTGAGCTCAATGTCGTCTCTCCCTTTGAGGTCAACGTCCCCAATCTCGAGTGCAAACTTACGAATGTAGTTTTTAAAGATGTACGACTGCTTTTTCGACGCGGAGATAAAGACCTGGTTGTCACCGGTCAATACCGCGTCCTCAAACGCTTCATACGCAAAATAAAACGTCAGGCCAATCTGACGCGATTTGAGATAGAAACGTATTTCGTTGATGTCGTGGTTGTGTTTGTGCGCGTGGATCTCTTTCTGATAGCCAAAGAAGGTCTTTTCGCGATACGCATCCAGCATCTCTTTGGTGATGTGAGAGACGTCGTTTTTCACCTTATTAGGCTTGCGTCCACGTTTTTGCCCGCCTTCACCTGACACTGACGGGCGTTCGCGTTTGTTCCGGGCTTCCTGGCGTTTGAAATGTTGGCTCAGCAGCATGTCAAGCTCGCGCTCCTGGGATTCCAGCTTGTGATCGACCCACATCAGATACGCGATGCGCTGGCGCAGCATCAGCTCGACGGGCGCATCGTCCCGCATGGCTTTCCAGCCAAACTTTACGATCCACTGCTGCACCGTGCGCGTGGCCACCGATATTTTGTCTGCGATTTCAGCCGGTTTGTACTGGCGCAGGTACCAGCCAAGCGCTTGTGTTTGCTCGGCGGTATACAACGGCAGATTGGCGGTATTCAGTACATTCTTATCCATGCAGGCATAGTGCTACAGCACCCGTGAATACTCAGCTCACGCCGTTTCTATATCCGGTTTTTAGAAGCGGCTTGAATACAAAAAGACAGGGGCATTGGTTAGATTGGAATCATCGAATTCAGGAGAGAAAGTGCATGTTCCAATCAGAGCCCATTTGTATTTTGCAGGCAGGCACCACGGTCGACGGACGCGTCATTGAGCAGAAAATCATTGATGAAATCGCCGAGAGTTACGATCCCAACGTCTACACCGCCCGCATCAACGAAGAGCATTACGACTGGAGCTATAAGTTCGGCTCGGTGGTGTCGGTGGAAAAACGCGAAGACAAGCTGTTCGCTGTGATTAAACCGAACTCTTACCTGCTGCGCATGATTGAACAGGGACAGTTACTGCACACCTCTTGTGAGTTCATTGAGAAGTTTTCCGATACCGACAAGGCGTATCTGACCGGGTTGGCACTGACCGATAAACCCGCCTCGCTGGGGACCACTCAGATCCATCTTTCCCGTCAGAAGGACGGCGTCGTTCATGTCGCGTCTCACTTTCCGGTCAGCAGTGAGCAGTTCAGTCATCAGAGCGAGGGTGACGACGCCTCAATGTTTAAAAAATTCAAACTATGGCTCAAGGGCGAAACGCGCGTCGAGCCGTTCTCACAGCAAGAAGATGAAGACGAAATGAGTAAAGAAACCGAAGCATTGCTCAAGCAGAGCATTGAGCAAAATCAAGCATTAAACAGCAACCTGAGCAAACTGGTTGAACGTCTCTCAAGCCAGGATAAAACGGCCAACGACGACGCCCCGGACACCTCTGAAGACAATGCCCAGCTCACTGAGCTGAAAGGTCAGGTTGAGCAACTCTCTTCTCAGCTGACGGATTTGACGCAGTCGCTGAGCCAACTGACCGATGACAGCGGCCGCAAACTGGCCGGCGAAGACACGGAAGCAGACGTGTACCTGTAAACGCTTTCCCACTTCAGACAGAGCATATTGAAAGGTTTTCCATGCAAGAGAATACGAAAAAGAAACTCAGCGCGTACGTTCAGGCAGTCGCGAAACAAAACGGCGTCGACAACGCGACAGAAATGTTCAACGTCAGTCCGAATAGCACCCAGCGCATCATCGCGGCGATCCGCGAGAGCAACTGGTTTTTAAAACGCATCAACATTGTGCCGGTGAAGAACCAGACCGGTCAGGCCATTGGTCTGGGAGTCACCGGGATGATTGCCAGCCGCACGGATACCTCGGGCGATGGGGAACGTAAACCCAAAGATTACAGTGGCATGAAAGCCATGCCGTATCACTGCGTTCAGACGAACTTTGATACGGCCATCCGTTACGCCAAGCTCGATGCCTGGGCGCACATGAAGAACTTTGCCACCATCATTTCATCGCACACCCGTGAGCAGATTGATGCCAACAAAATCACCATTGGCTGGTATGGCAAGAAAGCCGAAGCGAATACCGACTCAAAAGCCAACCCTAACGGGGAAGACGTCAACAAAGGCTGGTTTCAGGCGATGCGTGAGCACAATGCTGAGCGTCTTATTACAGAAGGTAAAACACCGGGAGAAATTCGCATTGGTGAAGGCGGCGACTTCATCAACCTCGATTCGGCCGTGTTGAATGTGAAAAACCTGCTGCACCCGGCCTGTGAGAACGACGCCAACCTGGTCGCGGTCATTGGTACGGATCTGCTGGGTTACGAAAAAGCCAAGTTCTATGACACGCACGGCAATACGCCCAGTGAGAAAAGCAAAGTGGAAGAGCGCCAGGTGATCGGTACTTACGGCGGTCTGCCCGCCGTCACCGTCCCGGGCTTCCCGGCGACCGGCATTATGGTCACCAGTTACGACAACCTGTCGATGTACATCCAGGAAGATTCGATTCGCCGCTCGGTTGGTAAGAAGAACGACGCTAAAGATCAGGTCGAGAATTTTGAATCGATGAACATGGCTTACGTCATTGAGCAGGTCGAAAAAGCCGCGGCGATTGAATTTGCCAACGTGAAACTGTGGATCGACGGCGCCTGGGTATAACCCACAATTAACACCCCCTCAATGCGGGCTCTGACAATCACTCTGAGAAGCGATAGCAGAAACAGAGTGCCTTGTCTGTCTGCCCGCATTCTCTCAACCGGAAGGTGAATGATGGAATTTGTCGGGAATAAAAACGAAGTGTTCACGGCTGAGCTGCCCGCCACCGCTGTGTATCCGTCGCTCAAGCTGTCAGAGTTCCAGTCTCTGTTTCATTTCCTGAGTAATCAGACAGAGCCGGGCATTTTGCAGCAAGCCAGCGTGTCACGCATCAAGGTGCATCGCGAGCTGGCGAAGGTCATCGCGCCTTTTGAACACCTGAGCGCGCTGTCACAGTCTCACTTCGGCGATACAGCATCGGGGGACACGTTGTACAAACAAGCGGTGTTTGCCCTGACCGCCAGTGCGCTGATTGGCATTCAAATCAGTGGTGATGCCACGGCCGACGCCGCCGCCAGGCAAGAGGCGCTGAGCGAGAAAAAACAACAGTGTGATGTGCAGTACCGCCAGGCGGTGGACCTGCTCCTTCACGGCGAAGAAACCTACTGTTTTGAGATGGTGTGATGAAATCCCTGCAGAGTCTGACCGAATTATTTAAAGCCCACATCATCGATGCCAGTCAGCTTTCTGTCTGGGCAGAAGACGGTGCCCTGTTCTGTGGCCAGAGCCAATTTGTGGACGGGTTTGAAGTGGAGTACACCGCCATCGTCTTCATCCAGAACGCGACCGTTGCGCCGCACGTCCTGATGCTGCATCTGGTGAACTGGCTGAATCGATACGATCCGCATCGCCAGGAAAAAGGGCTCGCGATGCCCAGCTTTGCGCTGGAGCATTTAGGGGACGGCAAGTTTGACATCAAAATCAAACTCGACCTGCAGGAAGCCTTCACGTTGCAAGCGTGCGAGCGCGGAGACTGGATGCAAGGCGACACCCGTTACGACTGCGTCAGTGAGTTTTCGGCCACCGTCGATGAAGACGATTTGGATGTTCTGGTGTACGCCGTCGGCCATCTGGAGGATTTGCCATGTCAACGCTGACACTGAACACGCCAGAGCAGCTGACCCGGGTCATTGAACATCTGGTCATGACGGCCAGTGAAAAACTGGATCTGAACCGGCGTATGGCCAACCGGGCCCGGCAATTTTTCAGGCAACAAATCCGCGCTCAGCGTGACATCGACAACAACCCGTACCAGACCAGGCGAGCGCGAAGCAAAACCTCATTGGCTCAGGGGCGCCACACCGTCAACAACAAGAACATGTTGATGGGGTTGTCCAAATCACTGCGCACGTACGCGGACGAAACGAGTTTTGAAGTGGGCTTAAAAGGCGTGGCGGGCCTTATTGGTCGCACCCACAACGACGGTGAAAGCGTGTCGTTCACCACGCACGTCAACGGCTTTTATGACAGCCGCATTGGTCGATGGACCGGGGGGCGCGTCACGAAACGCAACTACACCATGCCAAGGCGGACGTTTCTGGGCTGGACGCCGGCACTGGAGAAAGAGCTGATGGCCATGGCCGCAGCGCATTTTGCACGGGAGGACATCGCGTAATGCAGACATTCAATATCAAACCGAAAAAAGGGCTGACGGTAAAAGATCCCCAGACCCTGGCCCCTTTGAAAGCGGCCGGAGAGAACAAACCCCGCAACGCCTACTGGCTGCGACGTTTACAAGACGGCAGCGTGACTGAAATGGCCGCCAAAGCCACAACCCAAAAGGACACACAGTAATGGGCATCGGTTTTAATGAAGTCCCGGCTAACATTCGCGTGCCGGGCGTGTACATTGAGATTGATAACAGTCTGGCCAACAGCGCGGAAGATCAACAAGTGGTCTTAGTGATTGGCCATGCCGTCGCGGACGCGCCGGTGGCACCCAACACCGTCAAACTGTGTATGGATGCCACCAAAGCGGCGGAGCAGTTCGGACAATCGGACATCGTGGATATGGTGACCTACTTTCGTAAGCAGGATGACACCATGCCCGTCTACGCCATCAGTGTGGCCAACAACGACATCGCGAACGCACTGGCCGCGCTGGGTGATACGCAGTACCACCACATTCTGTGTGCCCTGAACGACCAGACCAGCATCCGGGAATTGGGGACGTTTCTGGATGAGCGTTACAACGCCCTGAATCAGATCCCGGGGCTGGCCTACATTCCACATCAAGGCACGCACGCCGAGCAGATCACCTTTGCACCGGTGAGCAACTGCGCGCTGATTAACTTTCTCCCGATCAATGCGTTCGGGGACTCGGCCGACAAACCGTTGCCTGATGCGGCGGCGATTGGCGCATGGGGCGGGCAAATTGCGCCCTCTCTGGCGATTGATCCGTGTCGTCCACTGCAAACGCTCCGGCTGAATGGTGTGTATACCCTGGCTGACAGTGAATGGACCTGGGCCGAACGCAACCTGCTGCTTTATGAAGGCATGAGTACGTACACCATCAACGCGGCAAAAGAAGTGCTGGTCGAGCGCCCCGTCACGGCGTACACCGAAAACGCGGCTGGGATCGCGGACAACAGTTACCTCGACATTATGACACCGGCCACGGCCATGTATTTTCGTCAGAAGCAGCGTTCGCTGATCCTGAGTAAGTACGGCCGTCATAAGCTGGCGAAAGACGGGACCAAGTTTGCTAAAGGGCAACCCATCGTCACGCCGAGCATGATCACAACCGACTTCCTCAAGTTGTACCGTCAACTGGAATATCAGGGGATCGTGCAGGACTTTGATGGCTACAAGAAGACGCTGATTGTTGAGCTGGACGACAACAACAAGCAACGAATCAACTACCAGGACTCACCGCAGTTTGTAAACGGCCTCATTATCACGGCCGGTAAAATTCAATTCAGGAAGTAAATTATGGCGACAAAAATCACCAGCCGTGCGGTCATTCACGCCGGCTCACTGGGACGACTGGTCATCAAAGAAGGGGCGGAAATCGGTTTTGGTAACCTCAAGCGTGAGCCGGTCATGGGCGATGACGGCGTACTGGGGTACACCGAGCAGTTTGATTCCGCGCCCTCGATTAAGTGCACCATCGTGCACGCTCAGGACACCGATGAAGACGCCATCAAGAACTTTGTTGATGAGGACATCACCCTGGAAACCAACACCGGGCGCACGTACTCCCTGATTGGTGCCTGGGCCGTGGAGCCGCTTTCTCTGGCCGTCAAAGACGGCCAACTGGAAGTGCTGTTTAACGGTGATGAATTGATCCCTCAGTAAGGAGTAACGGCATGCTATCCATACTCATGAAACGCCGGGCACAAGCCGGGGTTACTCAACCCGCCATTGCTCAGGCGAGCCCGGCAGCGCAAGACACCGTGCGCCGGGGAATGGCGGACAAACCCTGGGAAGACGTCCAGGCCACCCTGAAACAAGACCTGGCTTACCTGCGCACTCTGGCGGGCTCCAAAGAAAAGGATCCGTTCAAAGCCACACTCATCGACAAATATCGCCCGCTGGCCTTGCGTTTACTCAACACCCATCAGGGTGAGTACGGCAACCTGGATGTGCTGTGGTGGTATTTCATATGGCATGTCGACCTGGGGCAATTTGAAGCCATTCACGATGCGTTCCGGGCTGCCATCGATGGTGGCCTGGAGTCACCGACTCACTGGAAGATGAACGGCCAGACCGCATTTTGTGGTTACGTATTCAAGTACGCGCACGATGCCCACACACAGAAACAACCGTTTCAACGTGGCTATCTGCTGAATGCGGTGAACGACTTGCTGTCCGGAGCGCTCGCCACCAACGCACCGCTGAAAGTCAAAATGTTCCGTCTGGTTGGAGACTGGTATTACGACGACGGCGAGCCGGAGAAGGCGCACCGCCTGTTCGAACAGGTGATGACTCTGGATCCGGACAAAGGCGGACGCAAAAACAAACTCAAAGAACTGAAGGAAACCCTGGGTTATGACCTCTCCCATTAAAAACCAAAGTGAAGTGCAAACGGCCACCTTGCCAAAGCCTATTGAGAAAGACGGCCAGACTTTGGCGACCATCGACATCACCAAGCCGCACTCCGGTCACCTCAGAGGATTGAGCCTGATTGATGTGTGTGAAATGAACTTTGATGCCGGCATGAAAATTCTGCCGCGGGTATCGTGCCTGAATGAGCGTGATCTCGCGAACCTGGCACCGGAAAACTGGGCACCGCTGCTGACCACCATCGCGTCTTTTTTCGTGGATACGGAACACTGATAGAGCGGGTGGAAGATTACTACGCCGATATTGCGGTGGTCTTCCATTGGTCACCTGGCGAGTTGGATCAGCTCAGCTACGACGACCTATTGCTGTTCCGGGAACTCGCGCGGCAACGACACGAACACGAAGAGAGCGAATAGGCTCTCTTTTTTATTTTGATAAGGAGCACGGCCATGAAAATGAATCTTTCCGTGGTCATGAGTGTAAAAGACAAAACCAAAGCGCCGCTGAAGGGCATGGCCAGTGAATCAGACCACTACGCCAGGGCCATTAAAAAGGTACAAAAAGCGCAGGCAGATGACTCGGCGGCGCTGGGGATGATCGCCTCGTTCAAACACACCCGAAAGGCGATGCAGCAAAACAGTGTGGCGGTGAATGCCGCCAGTGAGAAGCTGCAGGCGCTGAAAGCAAAAGCGGCGGAGGCAGGCAAGCCCAGCGCTGTGCTGACCGAGAAGATTGCCAAACAGCAAGCACGGTTTCACACCCTCACCCGAGCGCAGGAAAATCATAAACAACATCTGGTTAAACTCGGCACTGAGCTGAAGAAAACGGGCGTGAAAGTGCATGATCTGGACGGTGAGAGCCGGCGCCTTGAGAAAAGCTACAAAAAACACGGCGCGGAAATTGTCCGGCTCAGTAAAAAATACGGCATCCTGAAATCGGCCATGAAGCCGGTTCAAAAACTCAATGGCGCAATAACACTACCACGGCTGACGTCGGCAGCGGCCGGAAAAGGCGCGGCGCTGCTGGGTGGCCTCAGCCTGGCAGGCCTGGTGAGTGAGGTCAACAGCACGGCGGCCGAGATGGACAAACTGGCCAAGAAAGCGGGTAACCTGACGCTGCCCATCAGCGAGCTGCAGGCCATGCAGTCTCAGGCCGAGCACGCTGGTGTCAGTTCCGATGCGTTGTCGGCCTCGATGACGCGTTTCACCCGCCGGCTGGGCGTACTACAAAAGACCGGAGGCGGCGCGCTGGGTGGTTACCTCAAAAAGAGCAAAAGCCCGATATTCCGAGAGCTGAAAGGCGCGCAGGATACGCAGCAGGCCTATCAGATACTCCTGGTCTCGTTTGCCAAACTCAAAACCACCCAGGAGCAAATGGCGTTTGCGGATGCCGCGTTCGGGGACAGTGGGCGTGAAATGCTCATCATGCTCCGTGAAGGGACCGAAGGACTGACTGCCGCCCGCGAAGAGTTCAATGCCTTAGGTGGTGGCGTAACGGCAGAAGACGCCGCGAAGGCGGAAGCGTACAACGATGCCATGCAGCGCATTCAGGAAAGTGTCCGTTCGATGAAGTTCGCCGCACTGGCTCCGATCATGGAAAAGGCCACCGGTGCCTTTACCCGGTTTACCGAGAAGTTTAAAAATGAACATTGGCGAACAGATTTCATTGAAAAGCTCATCCAAACGGTGGACAGCTTATACCGGGGGCTGGAGTTTTTAGGCAAAGGACTGATTTGGGTGTCTCAGAACTTCAAAGGCATTGTCGCGGCCATCGCCATCGTCAAAATCGCGCTGATTGGTTTGAACGCAGTGATCATGGCCAACCCGTTTGGGATGATCGTCACGGCCGTTGCGGCAGCGATTGTGGCCATCACCTATCTGGTTGACCGGTTCATCGGACTGGACAATGTTATTCAGTGGATTGGGGATGGGATTGGATGGCTGTGGGAGAAATTTAAAGCGCTCATCAACACATTGCCGGATGCACTCATCCCGGATGGCTGGAAAGTCAGTACCGAGGAAGCCGGCAAAGACATCGACAACCTGGCCGACAAGATTGACGGGATAAAAGACAAAAACGCCAGGTTGGGTATCACTACCGATGACACCACCAACAGGACAGAACGGACGAACGCAGAACGCAGAGACGACACTTATCCGTCGGGTCGTCTGCCGTCGTCAAAGTACGCGTCTTATCAACCGCTGACCAACCAGACCATCCAAAGCAAATCCGAAGTGGAACTGCGCATCAAATCCGACAAACCGGTGACGGTGGACAAAGTGCAAAGTGAGAAAGGTACGGATCTGAATCTGGATGTGGGCAATATGAGCTGGAGCTATTGAGGTACGACAGAGATAAACCGGGCTCCCCCCGAGCCCGGCATCCCACTTGTTGCAGCGAAGGTATCAATACCGCATTCAGACTACCCGTCCCGGAAAGTTATCTACACTCTTTATTGAATCAATGAGATGAGGTTGGGAAATGTGTGGCAGGCTGAATGTAATTGATGATCCGCTAAGTCGTATAGTTTGCGAGAAACTTGGCATCCACTTTCGCGCAGAGACCAACACAGATTTAAGGCCCACTCAGCCCGTGTCCACCGTTGGCATGAAAAACGGCCAGTTAATGCAGCTCGATTTACCGTGGGGCATCAAACCGGAATGGGCGAAACGCATCATCATTAATGCTCAGGCGGAGACCGTTTCCGTTAAACCGACTTTTGCAGCAGCCTTTGAAAACCATCGGGTTATCGTTCCCTGCTCGGGCTGGTATGAATGGTCTGATGAACACGGGGAGAAGAGAAAGCGTCTGTTCAGTTTGGGAAAGAAAGACGTTATCTATATGGCGGGCATTGCGGTAGAGGATGGAACGAAACTCGTTACGCTTACTACCAAACCCAACAAACAATGCAGCGCTTATCATCACCGTATGCCACTTCTGATAGAACCGGCCAGCGTGCTGACTTGGTTAGCGGGAAAGCCGGAGCTTGTTTTTAAACTGCTTAATTATGAGTTAATGGAAACACTTAGGATCCGTTCATAGCTCCACACATAATCTATCTAACATTTTCATGATTTTAAGCATTTTCTCACCAAGCCCCCCAAACAATACAAAGTGAAACGAAAATACTACCCAATAACAACCCATTCCAGCTAATCAACCGCCAAAACAACCAATCGGCATTCACTTTGCACGGAATGGCGCTCATTATGCAATATGGTTGTTATTCAAAGCCTTTGATAATATCCACGCCACAAACAATAAATATCGGACAACGTCACAATCATGAGTACTATCGCTTACCTATCTATTGAAAGCACTACAACTGGGTGCCTTTCCACTGGCTGTAACACGCTGCTTTCTATGGGGAACAACTTCCAACTTGGCCATGAAGATGAAATCACTGTGTTGTCATTCTCTCATTCTATTGCACATGACAATCGATCTATTCACATGCCGATTCAAATAGTTAAGAGAATTGATAAAGCATCACCTATTCTCGCTCAAGCTTGCTCTGATGGTGAAGAACTAAAGTGTCGTTTGACGTTTTATCGTCCGACTCCGAAAGGCGGGAATGAACTCTTCTACGAAATCAACCTTACTGGAGCTCTTATACGATCACTTTCCACACACATGCCACATGTTATTGATTTCAATGAAAATGAAATGCAAGAAACAGTTACCATAGCTTATCGAGATATTAATTGGCGTCACGTAGGTGCCAATACAGGAGCATTTGCATCGTGGCTTCAACCTTTCTCTGACGCAGTTGAGAAATTCCAATGAGTACCCTTCTCAAAGAAATGGATGATGATGAAGTAAAGCTGGCAATTCGAGGCCTGATTAATCAAGCCAATATGTACAGTATGAGTTACCTGAACGATCCATTGATTCAACATCAATTTCGGGAAGAATACAGATTTTTGGGAAAGTGCTTACGGGATGACTATGAAAATGGAATATTGGCAAAAAATCGAATCGTAGGCCTAGTTAAACAGGAACGCCAAAGCTTAATAGATCAAGCTCTAGAAATCGGTAGATATGGTATCGGCTTAATTGCTGGTATTGGGCAACTTTCTACTGGATATGGATTATGTGTCACTGAATCAGTATTTTCCTTTACAGGTATGTCATGGTGTACCACTGTAGGAGCGCCAATGTTCCTACATGGGGGAAACAACATATATGAAAACTCCTACAACATCACAGGTAACGTGGTGCAAAACTGGAAAGGTCAATATACCGGTAATTATGGTGATGGCTCTGGATATTTGCGAGATGGTTACCGTAAAGCAGCCAAATCATTAGGCATGAACGAGCGTGATGGTGATTTAGCATATGCAACAGTTGATTTGGCTACTAGCGCCTACGGATTGAAGAACACATTAAAGCCAGCTGCAAACGCCAATGTATCAGGAGCAAGTCAGTTCAAACTTTTCCGCTATTCTGCAATGGATTACAGTAAAGGATGGAAAACAATGTCTAGATCCGCATTGTTTGTTGAAGTGGGCGCCAACATTGAGACCACAAGGAGTGCTACAACTCCATATCTAACTGAGGAAGAATAATGGATCTTTTCCTATATTTAGCATTAAGTACCGTCTCTTTGGTTGTCGGTCATTTCCTATCATCCAAGTACACCAAAACAGAAAGTAGCCTTGTATTTGTTATATACATACTATTCATGGGTTATGCTGTGAGTCAGCATTACGGCATTCTTTTCAATCAAAGGTTTCATGATAGTTGGTTTCTTGTAAGTTTTGGTACCGTCATCGTTGACACCAAATATCGCGTAATTAGCTTCATTATGATGTTTTTAAGTGTACTTACTCTGCCTCCATCTAAACTCGGTAAGATCTACAGAATAGTTCGTGCATTTACCATGAGTAAAAACACTTAACAAACGAAAGCAAAGGGATAAATGTGGACGAAACAAAAACATTTCCAAATAATTTCAACCACTTAACAACACGAAAAACCCGCCGATGGCGGGTTTTTCGTGCATCTCTTAGTATGCGACTCCGATGCGCTGTTGCGGGTACTGCGATCGTTCAAGTTCATCTATCATAGCCACGGCGTAGTCACTGACGGAAATTCGGCTGTTGCCCTCTTCATCGCTCAGCAGTTGATCACCGCCCACGCGGTAAGGTGCTTGTTTCTCGCCGGGGAATATCTCAGCCGCCGGGCTGACAAAGGTCCAGTTCAAGGTACTGTCGCTGGCACGGAACACGGCCAATGCCTGACCCATCACTTCTGCTTCTGGTTTGTATGCTTCAGGAAAGTCTGGCAGGCTGATCAGAGCCACGCCCGGTGCAACTTCCAGAGAGCCGGCACCTCCGACCCAAAGCAGGCGGTTTACCCCGTGTTGAGGCAAAGCTTGCAACAGTGTCTCTGCGGTTTGAACCACGATGTCGTGATTGCCGGCAGCGCGACCACCAATGGCTGAAATGACCGCGTCTACGCCCTCAACCGCTTTTGCCAAATCGGCACCTTCAGCCAGCAAATCGAACTCACGGACTTCCACATCATCTCGGGTCACTTTGCTCGTATCACGAACCAATGCCACCACCTGATGACCACGAGCAACGGCTTCTGCCACAATGTGACCGCCAATCCAACCTGATGCACCCAATACTGCTACTTTCATTGCGTTCTCCTCACTCTTTTCAATTCATATCAGTTTCCGAACAACCATTGCAGTTTAGTAGTGAACTAATTGGCGATAAATACGCAATATTGATGTAGATTGTATCAGTATAGTTTACTAATAGAGTCTTGCTATGGATCGTATTACCGCTATCCGCAGTTTTGTTGAGGTCGCCAACACCGCTAGCTTCACCAAAGCCGCCGACAACCTCTCACTCAGTCGCTTGCAGGTTTCACGTCACGTACAGGACGTCGAAAACTGGCTGAAGCAAAGGCTGTTGCATCGCACCACCCGCAAAGTCAGCCTGACCAGCGCCGGCGAAGACGCATTGGTTCGTTGCGAGCGCATTCTCAGCGAAACCACGGCATTGGAGCTGGACTCGATGCTACATCGGGACTCCTTATCAGGTACGATTCGTGTCGCCTCGCCAATCGGGTTGGCGCAGCACATGTTGATTCACGTGGTAACGGCGTTTACTCGCCAGCACCCACAGGTGACCATCGACATCCTCGCCTCAGACCGATTTTCGCAACTGGTTGATGAGCGCGTGGATATCGCTTTGCGTTATACTCACCAGCCAGACGATCACCTGATCGCTCGTCAGCTGATGGCCATCGACGCGGTGATCTGCGCCGCTCCGGATTACCTGGCCGAACACGGCGTTCCTGCTCATCCGGACGATCTCAAACAGCACAACTGTCTGGTTCATCTTGACGCACATCGCTGGGAGTTTGTGCGCCACAATCAGCCATTTCAGGTACAGGTTGGTGGCAACATCAAGGCCAACGATGTACTGACGCTGATGCAGGCAGCGAAAGATGGCGTGGGTGTGATTCGTCTGCCGTGTGATTTAGCCAACCCACTGCTGGCTGACGGCCGTCTGATCTCTGTTCTCAACGACTACTACATTCCGGTCAGTAAGTTGTGGGCCGTGTATCTGTCACGCAGCTACCAGTCTCCCTTAGTCAGGCAGTTCATCGATTTTATCGCCGAGGCATGGCAGCAGGATATTTTGCGGCCGTCAGCCTGAGGACGAGAAGTGATAACGCAGGCCTAAACTGAATGCTATGTCTGTGGAGTTATCCATGTTGAACACATTTTCAGTAGCCGAGAACTCCACCAGCAGACGATCGAAATAATAACGGTAGCCGAGAATCACTTCGTTGGTGACATCGGACAGGTCGCTGTCGTCGTCTAGGATGCCTTCATAACCGTGATACTCCAGCAGCACTTCATGACGTGTCCAGAATCGGTAGCCGTACCCCATAGCGACAGCCCAGCTGTAGGCTTTACTCGGCAGGCTGTTGAGGATCATCCGATCTGGCTTGCGATGGGTGACCCCGACGGTGGAAAACCAGGCATGGGCGCCGGACTGATAGCTGTAATTGAGCTGCAAACCTTGCTCAAAGCTGTGCGTGGTGAACGGATAGTCATCCACGTCGTTGTAATACAGGCTGGCGCCCAACGCGAGCGCATGGTTTGGCTGCTGCCACAATCGATACTGGAGGTAGCCGTGCAGTGCGCGGACAACCACCTCATCTTCAAAGTCACTCACCTGAATGCCGTAGCGTTCGTTGGCGATAGTAAACTGGTGCTTATCCACTTCATCCCGGCCGTTTTGATCCAAGCCAAAAAAGTCATGAAAATCAATGGTCAGGCTATCCAAATGATTATTTCCGGCCCAGCCGAACTGATACTGAAATTCCGCCGTCCAACGCGGGCTCAACGCCCACTGAATCCCAGCAAACACCTGATTTTGGTAATAGTCGAGCTGGTAGTCTTCATTTCTGGCCCAGATACTGGCCACCGTTCCTATCGCGAACAGTTCGCTGCTCTCTGGCGTAAAAGCAGAGCGCAGCTGAGTAGTGAGCACCGTGGACTGATAAGGTGCCTGGGAGTAGATTCGCATCGGAGTAGAGCGCAGACCAGCGCTGACTGAAAAACTGAACAACGATGCGATCCCTGCCATGTATACAAGTGAGGATCGAAACATAACCGCCGCCATTGATTGAGCATCCCAGCAACACATGGTGAAATCGTGGTACGCCAAACTCGAATCGGCGCCGCTGTACAGGTGCTCTTACTTGCTGTTTTAAATAAAAATACTGAGCTTAGTGTTGAGTGTAGGAGGGAAAACCCTTTCCTGCCAAACCAAGTGCTTGCGGTGAAATGATAAACGCCCGCTCAGCTGAGCAGGCGTTTAACATCAGGTTCGTTTACCGGCGCGCCGCCGACTCTATCTTGTCCCACTGATAGAAATCCTGCTTGTAGCAGACGCTGCCCCAGAGTGCGAAGGCGTTGGCAGTTCTGAGTTCGCTTTCCGGCAATTCGCACTGCGTCAACGTGTGTCCGACCGGATCATAATGACATCCCATGGCCGCTTTATCTGGCTGAAAAACCACCGCGTGGTTGTCCTCATTCAGCCAGGCAAAATTCTGATGGAACTGCATCACCGCCCGGCGTTTATGCGGCGCCACCTCTTGCGTCAGATCGTGTCCACACATGGGGTGGTAGGCACTGATCCCCGCCAGAGACAGTAGCGTTGGCGGTAAATCAATCTGGCTGGTTAAGCGATCGTCCTCGCGCGCCGATACACCACCACCAAATATCACCGCCGGTATATGGAAACAATCAATCGGCACGACCTGATCCCCATACGCACGTGAGTCATGATCGGCAACCAAAACAAAAATGGTATCATCCCAGTAATCCGATTGCTTCGCCTGCTCAAGGAACTGACCCAGCGCGTAATCGGAATATTTGACGGTATTTTCCCGCGTGGCGGCCGGCTGATTATACGGTTCAATTTTGCCTTGCGGATACTCGTATGGAGAGTGGTTGGTGGTGGTGAACACCAAACTGAAGAAAGGTGTCTCCTGCTGCGAAAGCATACTGAACTGCTCATGCGCCTTACGGTAAAGATCTTCATCGCACGCCCCCCAGGAGCCAACAAACTCCGGATTGCTGAAAGTAGGCAGATCCTGTACATCGACAAACCCATTCCCCAGCAGAAAGCCTTTCATATTGTCGAAATGGCTCTCTCCGGCGTAGATGAATTGCGTATGGTAATCTTCGGCTTTGAGGGTTTGAGCCAGAGAGTAAAAATTGTGCTGACTCTTCGGCAGTTTCACCACGGCATTCGCCGGAGTAGGAAAAAAGCCCGTGGTGACCGCTTCAATCCCCCGGATCGAACGGGTCCCGGTTGCGTACAAACGAGTCAGATTCCAGCTCTCTTGCATCAGTCGGTCCAGGTTCGGCGTCAGTGGTAAACCGCCTAGGCCCCCAACAAAGCGTGCTCCCAGGCTCTCCTGAAGCAAAATCACGATGTTTTTACGTCGTCCAGCGTAACTTGCTTCGCGGTACGCCAATGTCGGCAAGTGTGGTTCGCTAAAGGCACTGGCGGGCAACTGGCTGTTCTGTTGCACCGTTTGTACAATGTCGTCGATCGGCATCGACGGATACATCTTGGATGAGTCCGCCACTTTGCGCATCAATTTCAGCGCGTACAACACCGAGTAGGTCGAGTTAAGCGCAAAATCGTTCATCAAGTTGTCATGGGAGAAGGCAATCATTGATGGGTTGATACCACGATGGCCTAAACTGGAACGGGCACCCAGTACGCAAAGCGCAACCGCGCCGAGTGCGACCACAGGCCGCCAGTACCATTCCGGGGCCGATAATCCCTGCACTAAATAATCGGAAAACTGCCAGCCAAAGTAGAGCGTTGACAGCGAGATCGCCAGGCCAAATGCCAGTTCAAGCTTGTAGCCCTGCCACATCATGCTCATCACTTCTTTTGGGTAGATGAGGTATTCGACAAAAAAACGATTCGGACGCACGTCGTACTCTTCAATGAAAAACGGCGTCGCTGCTTCCATATAGACCAGCAACCACAAACCGAACGTGATCCATAGCGACAGCAATACCAACCAGGCTTGACCCAAATAAGGCACGCCCACCAACAGAGGGGTGAGCAGACACGGCAGGATCACCAGATAACATAAGCTGACAACGTCCATGCGCAATCCAGACACAAAGATCGGCTTCCAGCCACGGGCGTTGGACACGCGCTCTCTCTGCCAGACACACAACAAGGTGCGGGAAATGGTCAAAATTATCACGCCGGATACAAACAGCATCAGCATAGGGAACATCACGCCGGTCACTTGCTTGACCGGCTCCAACAGAGAGAAAAACGACATCAATACATCCTAACTACGTCGACAGGTGCGGAATACATCCAGAGCGAACTGATATTCCTGAGTGTGAACATCCATGACTCCCAGGACCGAGTGGAACAGATTGTCCTGAGAATAAGTATTTTTACGGGTTGCCTCTTGTTTGAGGCAGTCATAATTTACGTGCTTGCTCTGCTGAAAGCCTGGTGACATCCAAACCCACATCGGCACACGTTTCTGATAATCCGGTGCCAGACTGTAGGGCATTCCATGCAGGAAGAGGCCATTTTCGCCCAACGATTCACCGTGATCGGAGATATAGACCAGCGCGGTATTATAACGTTCCTGAAGAGACGACAATTTATTAATAGTTTTCTTCAATACGTAATCGGTGTAACGCAACGTGTTGTCGTAGGTGTTGACGATCTCATCCACTGAACAGTTTTCTATGTCGGCCTGCGCGCACTCCGGTTGGTACTCGCTCATGCTCTCAGGGTAACGGCGGAAGTACGTCGGGCCATGGCTACCCATTAGATGCAGCACCAGCACCCGGTTGCCTTTCATCGCAGCCACGTTGTCATCAAACTGCTCCAGCAACGCGGTGTCGTAACACGAGCCGTTCTGGCATTGAGCATCCTGACGTTTGCGATCCACCACGATTTTATTGACGTTTTTGGCGACCTTCTTGTCGCCACCGTCGTTCTCTTTCCACAGCACCGACACTTGAGCCCGTTGCAAAAGGTCCAGCAGATTGTCCTGATTATCCGCTTGCTGTCGATTGAATGTTTGACGATTCAGCGCCGAAAACATACATGGCACCGAGATCGCCGTTGCGGTACCGCATGAAGCTACGTCCTCAAACTTCACAATGTCCAGCTCGCGGGTAAACGGTGTGGTGTCACGCGCATAGCCGTTTTCCGGATAATTCTGAGCGCGCGCTGTTTCCCCCACCACCAGTACCAACAGAGTCGGCTTGACTTCAGCTTGCTGCAAAGCCTGTGGTGTTTGCTTCGCATCCAGACCAATCTGTTGGTACGGTTGTGGCGTGGTGAAATACGTCTCTTTGATATAACTGTTGGTGGCGTGAACCCATTGGGTCGGGATGATCAGACGCACCAGGTATTTGTTGTTCCGGCCAACCGACACGTAATCTTGATAAAACACACCCGCAACTGCCGCCACAACCAGCAGTGACACCAGCATTGAGGCGCCTTTTTTTAGCACCAGTTTGGCCACAGTGCGTTCTTGTTTCAGCTTAACGTTATAAATTATCAACGCCGGTAGCACGCCCATCAGTAAGGTCCACACTACCGAGTAAACGCTGAGGTATGATCCGGCTTCAGTGGTATCCGTTTCGATGATGTTGGTGATCATCTCCTGATCGAACACTGAACCATAATTAAACTCGGCATAACTGACCAAGGCCGATACCAACACCAGAGCAATAAAAAATGGCTTGGCGATCCGCGGCCAGCTGAAAACGTTGAACAACAGGTTGAGCACCGCGGCAAAAAACACCGGGACAGACACAACAAATCCGGGATCCACCGCTTCCAGTTGACTCAATACCTGATACAGTTCTTTGTAAACCGGAAGGTTCACCACCAAGGTAAAAAACAGGGCTAACCATAAAGTAAATGAGACGTACGAAACGCCCGTTTGGGAAAAGCGTTGTGGTTTCATAGGCAAACTCAAAGCAGGATCGAACCCCAGACAAACAGCGCCAATCCCAGCGCAACAAATACCGCCGAAGAGCCGATGTCCTTGGCCCGGCCACTCAATTCATGCCAGTCATCACTGATACGATCCACCACGGCTTCAATCGCCGAGTTAATCAGTTCAACAATCACCACCAACAGCAAACTGCCAATCATGGCAATCCGTTCGAGATGAGTGACCGGCAAAGCAAAAGCCGCGACACTCAAGATAACCGTCAACACCGCTTCCTGACGGAATGCGGCTTCATGTTGCCAAGCTGACTTCAGCCCTTGGATAGAATAACCGGTCGCATCGACCACTCGACGAACACCTGATTTACCTGGCTTCACTTTCTACCTACTACTTTCTGGATTACACGGGATCCAGCACGAACGGGGGTCCGTCCTGGTATGCATGGCTATGAGTCTCGGGCACTTTACGCCAGCGGACGTGAACAATTTGTGAAAACCGCCAATGAATGGGCCCCAACCGATAGCACACACTGATGACCACCAACGCAATATCGCAAGCGGGTATCCACGCAAAGTGGCGCGAGTGCTGCCTGAACCGTACCAGCGCTCAAACAATATCGAAGACACGGATCTGAATGCTCATGGCAGTTGAAACAAAGGGGAAGGCTAATCATGTACATTTCCTCGTTCAGTGACAGAACGGGAAATGTACACTGTTTGATTACTCGGATTCTGTCTGGTCCGTGTAACAGAATGTCCGGCTATGTAAGAAGGGGGAAATCGATGATCAACGTCATATCAGAATGGTAAAACAGGCTCCGCCCAGCGGGCTGTCACCCACTTCCACGGCACCATCGTGCAACAAGGCAATCTGCCGGACGATGGCCAAACCCAGACCATGACCACTGGTGGCCTTGTTACGCGCTTTGTCGGCACTGTAAAACGCATCGAACAGATACGGCCATTCCTTGGGTTCGATACCCTGCCCGTCATCATGCACCTCAAGTCGCAACGTTTCTTGTTCACGTTCAACTTTGAGCATGATGTGTTGATCGGCATAGCGCATCGCATTACGAGCCAGATTATCCAATGCGCGGCGCAACAAGTGAGGATCAAGACGAGCCGTGCCGACCGACGCCGTCACCTCCAGAGTCAGTTGTTTATCGGTTTCGCCTTGCCAACGCTGCATCAACGGCGCCAGCCACTGCTGCACATCGACGTCCTGCGCTTGGATCGGCATATCCGTGCGCTCCATTTTGGCATAGTAGAGCAGCTCTTCCACCAGCTCACTCATATCATCAATATCTTCAACGATGCTGTTCACTGTATCGCGCTGCTCGGGTGTCAGCGGCGTATCGGCGAGCAAATCCGCCTGCCACTGCAAACGAAACAGCGGCGTGCGCAGTTCGTGTGCCACCGCATCGGTCAGCAGCTTATTGCTGGTGATCAGGGTAGAGATTTTGTCCGCCATCAGGTTAAAGCTTTTGTTGAGTGAGCCCACCGAACGGGCGCTGGATGTATCGGCTCGTGCCGTCAGATCCCCTGAGGCGAATGCCAGCGTGGTACGTTCAAGCGCGCGGCTCCGGCGGCTGAGAAACCAAATCAGCAGCACACAGTAGAGCGCAAACCCACCAAGGAAGAACACCCACAGTAAGTTGTCATCAAATGCGATCGCTTTGCGCAGCGGCGACTCTTCGTCTGGAAACAGACTGTAGAAATAGGAGTGTTCATCAAAGCGGAACCAGATATTGCGGTCATCATCAAACTTGACCATCCGCTGCGGATCGGCAGCAAAGGCCTGACCGATCTCGGTCGGCAGTTCCGCGCGATGATAACGACTGAGGATCATACTGGTTTTGTCTGCGTAGTGTTGCACCTTGTTGACCGCAGCCTCCTCTCCCCGATTGAGGTAGGTCGGCATCATCAGCGTGTGCATCGCTTCGGCTTGATACTCTTCCAACACGTAGTCGTAATCCGTATTGAACTCGTACACGATCAGCTCATAACCCAGCAAAGTAGCAAAAAACAGCGCGATTAGGCCCACAAAGGCCTCAATGTACATGCGTTTCATAGTGGCTCCGTGACTCAGTTCCACGCATCCGGCAGGAACATATACCCTTTACCGCGCACAGTCAGGATCCGCTTGGGAGGCACACTGACGTCCGCCAGTTTGCGACGCAAAATCGCCACGCGGTTATCAATGGTGCGATCCGTCCCGTCGTACTCAATGCCCCGCAGAGTACGGGTCAGACTCTCGCGTGAAAGGATCTCTTCAGGGTGAGACGCAAGCAGCCACAACAGATCAAATTCACCATCGGTCAGCGCCACCGTCTCACCGTCGAGTAAACACTCGCGACGCAAACAGTTGAGAGACAACTTACCGAACTGGCGACTTTTCTCATCGCATTTATGCTCCTTGATTTCCGGACGACGCAACAGCATCCGGACACGCGCCAGCAACACCCGTGGCTTGATTGGCTTGGTGACAAAATCATCCGCGCCAATTTCCAACGCGGCCACATGGTCGAAGTCGTCATTGCTGGCAGTCAGCATCATGATTTTGCCCTGATAATGCTCGCGAATTTCACGGCAGACACTTAATCCGTCTTTGCCCGGCAACATTAAGTCCAACATCACCAACGCGGGCTGCTCGGCGAGGATCACCTCCGCCGCCTGACTCCCTTCTGCCACAAGTGTGACGTTAAACCCTTGAGACAAAAAATAGTCTCCCAGCATTTTCTGCAGTTTTACATCATCTTCAACGATAACTAATTTGTTGCTATCCACAGTTATTCTCATTATTTGCTGTTCTAGGTCTGAGCTTAGTCTTAATTGTCAGACCGCTATAAGGAATCTATATAATTCCAGATTAAAAACATTGTTCAATAAATTATTTCCTATTTTTGACAATTAATCCCTCATTGTCTGTGAGGTCGGTCCACATGAATAGGATTTCAC
The DNA here is from genome assembly GCF_009904845.1 of Vibrio sp. V38_P2S17PM301. Taxonomy (NCBI): domain Bacteria; kingdom Pseudomonadati; phylum Pseudomonadota; class Gammaproteobacteria; order Vibrionales; family Vibrionaceae; genus Vibrio; species Vibrio sp. V38_P2S17PM301. The sequence continues at coordinate 23,709 of NZ_WXWO01000036.1, forward strand.
TGCTCACAAACTGATGTCAGTTGAGATGGGAACGCTAGCGAGCCCAGACTGCCTGCAACGTTACGGACGGCCGCAGCATCCGAAACAGCTGGGTCAACATCATTGCCTGCTTGGTTCGGTCACACGCTGGAATTTCGTGCATCACTGCAGCGGTGAACCGTTTGATATTCAGTTACAGGGACATTTACACTGTAAAAACGGACGGGTGTTGGTGAAAGGCGCCGTAAATGGCAACGGTATTGTTCGTGTGCCGAGAATCTACTGTCAGTCTCATATTGATGCCGGAGAGCTGGAGGAAGTATTTGAGCAATGGCACGTGCCCGGTGTCGACTTCTCCGTCATCTCTCATCGCGACAAATATCAATCTAAAGGGCTGCGGACTTTCATCGACTTTGTGGTCGCCGAGTTTGCCGACTCCCGCGAGTAAAAAGGCGCGGAATACCCACGCCTTTTGGTTAGTGCGAACAAAGATTTCGTTTGTCTTTATGCCAGCTTCAACTCATGTTGCAGGCGGTATTGCACCATATCTTCAATAGTGAGTACTGGCATGTTGTGCCGTTTGCCAAACGCAACAATCTCTGGCACTTTGGCCATGGTGCCATCTGGATTGGTCACTTCACACAACACCCCGGCGGGTTGCAACCCAGCCATTTGCATCAGATCAACCGTCCCTTCGGTATGACCGCGACGTGTCATCACTCCGCCAGCGCGTGCACGCAGCGGGAAAACATGCCCTGGACGAGCTAAGTCATCCGGCTTGGCTTCCGGGTTGGCTGCCGTTTTAATCGTGGTGACACGATCTTGCGCCGACACGCCCGTGGTTACGCCTACTTTGGCTTCAATAGACACCGTAAAAGCGGTCTGATTGGCACTGTTGTTGTTCTCCACCATAGGCGGCAATTCCAGCTTATTGGCCTGCTCGTCGGTCAGACACAAACACACAATCCCGCTGCACTCACGGATCATCAGCGCCATTTGAGCGCTCGTCAGATGTTCTACAGAATAAATGATGTCGCCTTCGTTCTCGCGGTCCTCGTCGTCCAGCAGCAATACGCCACGGCCTTCACGCAGGGCCGTCAGTGCGTTTTCTACGCGGACAATCGGATCGCCGAACTCGGCAAGCAAAGATGACTGATTCATGGTTTAACTCCTAAAAATCACCAGAATCAGGGCTGTTTATGAGGGATAAAATCCAAAACGAAGTGCACCAGTGCGCGGGGTGCGTACTGGTGGATTGTCATTCTCTCTCATCCGGACTGTAACCGTCGGCTCTGGCTTCTCACCAGATCTGCTGACCTCGACGAATCGAGCGCTCGCGGGCTGATCCAAACTGGATATACCGCCGGTGGGGAATTCCGCCCCGCCCTGAGAATTAAAAAATTAAATGTCCTCGTTCACTCTGCGAGCGAACGAGGACATATGGTATTGCTTTCACTGTGAATTGAAAAGCAATCTCACCGAGATATTTGAGAAAAGTCAGCGAACAAACAGTCTATTGAGGAGTTTTTCTGCCGATTTGGCGTAACACAGCAACCAACGGCCACGGGGCAACCAGGACGGTGTACTGAGCACTGTTTTGGCTTTCGACATGGTACGAAACCCTTCCACGCCATGATAGTGCCCCATCCCCGATTCACCAATCCCCCCGAACGGCGCATCGTCCGCCGCAACATGCATCAGTGTGTCGTTAATGCAGACCCCTCCACTGTGAGTTTGTTGCACGATTTGTCGCCGCAGCACCGTATCGTTGCTGATCAGATACAACGCTAAAGGACGCGGTTTACTGTTGACGTAACTGATCGCTTCACTCAAATGGGCATAACCGATCACGGGTAAGATCGGGCCGAAAATCTCTTCCTGCATCAACAACATTTTCTCTTTCACCCGAGTCACCAGGTGCGGCAGCATCTGTCGCCCCTGTAACGAACTGCCCGGATCAATGGTGTGCAGTTTCCCACCGTGTTCAATCGCATCGTCCAGGTACCTTTGCAGGCGGTCGTATTGCGCCTGATTGATGATCTGCGTCATTTCCCGACCCAAATCGCCAGCCGGAAAATAGTGTTCGAAACGTTGCAGGTAAAGGTCAATAAACTGCTGCTCTTTGCCCTGCGGCAGCAGAACATAGTCCGGTGCCACGCAGATCTGACCGGCATTACTGGATTTGCCAAACATAACAATGTCAACGGCTTTGCTGATATCGGCATCATCTGCCACGATCACCGGTGACTTTCCGCCCAACTCCAGAGTCACTGGCGTGAGATTTTGCGCCGCCGCCTGAGCCACCAGACGCCCAACCTTGGTCGAGCCGGTAAACAGCAGATGATCAAACGGCAGGCGGCTAAAGAAGCCTGCGATCTCTGCCCCACCTTCGATGGTGTAAATTTCCCCCTCCAGCACTGAAAAAATCCGGCTTAATACCTCATTAGTGTGGGGCGTAAATTCACTCAGTTTCACCATGACATGATTGCCCGCGGCGATTGCCGTCACCACAGGACCAAGGCTGAGAAAAATCGGAAAATTCCACGGCACAATCACGCCGATCACACCAAGAGGCTGGTAGTGCACCTGCAAAGAAGACGGAGACAACAGCAGGCCCGCTGAACGTTTCTCCGGTTTCATCCAGTGACGCAGGTGACGTCTGGTATGACGCAGATGCTGAATGGATGGCAATAAATCGCAGATGGTCGAATCAAACTGGGTACGAAAACCGTAGTCATGGCGCAGTGCCTCGCTCAACGCGTCCTGATGCTCTAACAACGCACCGTACAGCGCGTCTAGCCGCGCCATTCTCTGAGCGTAATCTGACCAGGGCTGAGCCTGAAAAGCCGCTTGAACAGTACGAAAGATCGCCTGAAGATCGTCTTCAGTTTTGATGTGCTCCCGGTTCCAGCGGTTGATATCGACGACACGTTCCATATTCTGCTTCCAATGCTCTGCTATGGCTTAACTTTATCATTTATAAGCGGATTGTCACTCTACGAGATACCGTAAAATGACCTACGAATCGCCGAACATCGTCTCCCTAACCGGGAGATTGCATCACGTTCTTCAGTGACATCCGCTAGAAAGCTTAGGAGAGTTCACGCAGAAAAAACCATTTTCCCGGCTGACTATGCCATCCGGGTCAACTTTTTGCAGCCAAACAACGGCATCACACCCACAATGTTGCCATGATCGTCCTGGTACTGAACCCAGACCCTCCATTTATCGATCATTTTCATTCCGAGCAACGCGGCGTGACGACCGGGAGCTAGATGACGGCGAAACGCACAATGGCCATCAGCAACGTGAATACGGTCCAGGGTACAATTGGACAACTGGGAGCAAAAGAACAAAGCGCCACAACGCTCTGCATAGTGCTCGATTTCCGTCAGTGCCACCGAACAGAGGCGGTTCACCGGGACATACACACAATGTATCGGCCCGCGGCTGCGCCCTTTAGGTTGAGACACCAGCAACAGCCGGCTTTCACGACAAGGTAAACCGTGGTCATAGCCAGTGGCCAGAGTGCCGCTGTGACACAAACTTAAATCGCATTCGCAGAGTTCTCGTCCAACGCGGGCAATGGTCAGCGGAACACGCCGAACAAAGGTGTCCAGGTCATCAAGCATCAGCCCGTACGCTTGTTGTAGAGTTAACGACATAAGCAATCCTCAATGTAGCCGACAAAAAACGCAGGCAGGTACATTGAGTAAAGCGTCAATACGGATTTTTTTCCTCCTTCCGGCCGGCAATTTGCCCAATGTCCCAATTTCCAGACACGGGTTTCAGACTTTTCCTCGAGTACAAAAAAAAGCCACGCAACCGCGTGGCTTGACAGCACAAGACACCTGCTCAGGTCACATACTGAACACCGCTTGGCTGACGGTAAATGCACTCGCTGCGAATGACATTGAACTGGGCATCAGAATGCTGCACATAGATGTGCCACAAGCCGTTCTTCCTTACACCAATAATGTTTGCAGCAGTGGTGTCGTCATAAGTGGTGTCGTCATAAGTGGTGTTCGAATTTTGATCACCGCGACCAAAGGATGTCTGGAATTCATTTTGCGCGGCACGCTGTAAATCTTTAGCCGGGAAATCCGTGGTCGGCCGAAGATGGACAAACTCAATACTGTTGCCCTGTCCCTGGCGAATCGCAAACGTACAGCCCGACAGGCGCGTGGTGCAGAGAAACTTCGCGTCGTCATAATGGCTGACCCGCACGATGTGCTCCGGCTTTAACTTCTCCACTTCCGTCACAGGAATGTGAATGCACTTAATTGGCCCTTTCGCTCCGCTCTGGGAAGTAGGGGTAAAGCGAACACGGTTTTCGACCGTCGCCACCCCCTGATTCCAGCCCCTGGCTTGTGTCCCTTGTAGGGATAAGTAGTAATCCACTTCATTCACTTTGGAGCCCGCCCCGTACACAATCACCGGAACCCGATTCATAAAAGTAGCCAGATCGTTGAGCATCAGATCATAGGCCTGTTGGAGTGATAATGACATGTATGTCCCTCTGTTTTTCTATCCATGAAATGCCACTACAGTTAAGTACATCTTGAACAAAATGCCCGGTTGAGATGCAGAAACGGAAGCCAATTGACATTTTTCATCGTGAAACAGTGCAACAGAAAGCAGTGCCTGACAGCGTGTTCGTGGGGGTACAGGAGCATAATGCTGACAGGCACTGACAAGATGTCCATCACAACGCCCTCTCTGGCAACGCGGTGGACAATATTCAGTCTGCCGCTGAACACGGAAGAAAAACAGAGACAAGTTACAGATGTTTTTTTTCCGGATAAAACGTAGCAGGGGTCATAATCAGCCACTTCGACCAGCCAGAGACGAAAATGCGGAACGAAAGCAGGGAAAGATTTCTTATTTTCGCGCGCCGGATTTCGGTAAACTGAGACAGTATGCTGAAAAGTGGGGAGCACCAACGTGTCTGATCTGAATTTACTGCGCTATTATTCGCGTCTGGCACCACTGGGCATTGCGGAGCCCATTAAACTGGCCCTGTCGGACATTGCGGAACGGCTGTTCACTAGTCTTCGTCATGCGCGTAACCTGCTAAATCAGATGCAAAAACACGGCTGGTTGAACTGGGAGCCCAAAGTCGGACGCAATCAGCGCTCAACTCTGATCCTCAACATTGAGCTGAGCGAACTGAAACAGCTCTTGGCGGCAGAGCGTGTCCGTCAGGGCCGCTATGAAAAGGCGCTGGTCATTCTGGACAACGACCAGCGATCGTTCGGCCGCTTACTGCAGAGCACATCCGGAGCCTCAATACGTGAGGGCCGACTGCACATTCAACTGACCTACAAACGTCCATTCGAACGGCTGGTACCGCATCAGTTGCAACGCTCCAGCGAACGCTTTTTTCTGCGTCAGATCTACTGTTGTCTGGTGTCGAGTGATTCGAAGGGCCACGTCCAGCCAGAGCTGGCGCACCATTGGGAATGCGCCAATAATGCCTGCCAATGGACGTTTTACTTACGTCCCGGGCTGGTTTTTCACAATGGTGACATTATCGACAGTGACACCATTGTCAGCCTGTTCGCGAAACTGAGCAGTCTGGATGACTATCAGACCGAGCTGGCTCATCTGGTCACCGTCAGCGCCCCTCAGCCGCACAAGGTGGTATTCACGCTCAGTCAGCCCGACTTAGGTTTTGCGGGCCTGATATCTGGCGTCCGTTACGCCATTCAGCCCACCAGTCAGGTGAATAACGCGCAAACGTATGATGTGATTGGCAGCGGCCCGTTTGAAGTTCAGGAACACTCTTCCAGTCAGCTGAAATTACAGGCCTTTGAACGCTTTTATGCCTGCCGGGCCCTGACCGATCAAGTCACGATCTGGTTGCTGGAGGGACAAGAGCCAAACCAGCCCATGATCAGCACCAATCAGCCTGGTGCTGGCGCGGTCGCCACATCTGCCTGCAATTATTATCTGAGTTCAGAGCCCCCCCAGTCTGACGCGCACGAGACACAACATTCGCGAGTGGAAGACGGTTGCATGTTCGTTCTGTTTAACCAAAATGCCGCCAGCCCACTCAGTGAAGCGCAGCGGCGCTCGCTGTCCAACTACTTGTCGGCAGACAAACTGGCCGTGAGACTGCAACAACAAGGGGCACAGTTCGGCTCCGTCGTGGCGAGCAACTTGCTCCCAAGCTGGCATAAAATCACCCGCCCTCTGGCGCCCGAAACCCGCCTGCCCAAAAAACTCACTATCGCCGTTTATGATTACACTGCGTTAAAAAACTGTGCTGAAGGCATACGTTTTTTGCTCGAGCAACAAGGCATACGAGTAAAAGTAAACACTTACTCTTATCGGCAACTGATACAACAATCTAAACGTCATACGCTGACAGAAGAGCTGATCATCACCAATATGAATCTGGACGACAACCGCCACGCCTCTGCATTCGCCAATCTATTTCACAATCCGGTGCTGCACAACGCGATAGGCCCCCAAGCCAGCCAGTGGTTTCACGAAGCGCTGAGACAATTGCGCGCGGAAACCCCGTTGAACCAGTATCTGGATGCGCTGGAGCCGCTGGCTTCGGCTCTGATCACAGAGTATTGGCTGACCCCACTGTTCCACCATCGCCAGACTTTGCGTTTTCACGGCGTGTTGAAAGACGTCGCCCTCACCAACTGGGGCTGGCCGGACATCAAAAACGTCTGGTCGGCAGACTGAATGGTGTCAATGTCTGAGATGGCTGAGGTGAGTGAGCGCCAGGGGAATACAACGCAGGGCGGCATCGCGCTCTGCGCTGATGTGCGCTGACACAATCGCGCCCTCTTTTAGCAAGCACAGCAAATCCAGCCACTGCGCATCACGGCATTCAAGTCGATTTCGGATCAAAGCGCGCACATGCCGTTTATGCGCCGCACAGTACTCTGCAATGCGGCTGTCCTTTTCTCCTAACTCTGCGGAGGTGTTGATAAAAAAGCAGCCACGAAACGTATCCAGCTCGGTCACCCGATCGTGAAACCAGTCATCCAACGCGTGAAACAGTGCCTGCACCACGGCAGCATCATCCGTCTGGCCACTTAAACACCCATCCAACCAGGACAAAAAACGCTGATCCCGCGCTTCGAGAGTCGCCAGCACCAGGGCCTCTTTACTACTGAAATGGTGATAAAGGGTTTTTTTCGCCACTCCGGCGACTTTCAATACTTCGTTGATGCCAACGTTGTTGACACCGTGGTCATAGAACAGCCTCAACGCCGTATCGACCAACAGATTCCGTTTATCGCTCATGATTCACCTCACTGATTGCATGTTGACACAGGTAGACCAAGCTGTCTACCATGCAAGGTATACAACTTGGTCTACCAAAAGGAAATCATCATGAACAATCCACTTTTTGCATTAATCTCCGGTATTGGTGCGTTTTTGGGCATTGCAGTGCTCTCTCTGGCAGACAGCGCACAACATGAATTCATTCTGCTCATGGCTCCATTCGGTGCCACTGCCGTGCTGGTGTTCGGCGTCCCTGACAGCCCTCTGGCACAAGCGAAAAATGTCATTTTTGGTCATCTGCTTACGGCGTTCATTGGCGTATGCTTTGTTCAGTTTGTCGGTGTCACGCCCCTCTCAATGGCCGCCGCCACTGGTCTGGCCGTCAGTAGCATGCTGCTGACGAAAACCACGCATCCGCCGGCCGGCGCAAACCCAATGCTGATCATGCTGGCCGGACAAAGCTGGTCGTTTTTAGTTTCGCCAGTACTGATTGGCGCCGTGACTCTGGTGTTGGTGGGTCGTCTGATGCAACGTGCCCAGCGCTTGGGTGCTCAAAAAGCCTGAGGCACAAACAAAGACGGCAGATCCGCCTGTCGTCTTTGCCAAACGGGCGGCGTGATTCAACCGTGCGGGCCACCACTGGATTGCCTAAACTGTGTTCAACACTTCATTGCAACTGGAGCACAACATGGCCAACAGAAATACCGCCCTGATCACCGGCGCATCAGGGGGAATCGGGTTGGAACTGGCTCGTATTCACGCTCAGAAAGGGGGCAACCTGGTGCTGGTCGCCCGCTCCAAAGACAGACTGGAAGCGCTCAAGGTGGAGCTGGAAAACCACTACAAAGTCTCCGTCCTGACAATTGTGGAAGACTTATCTCAACCAGACTCGGCCCAACGTATTTTTGACCAAACCCTAGCACTCGGCCTGCAGATTGATACGCTGATCAACAACGCTGGCTTTGGCGGTCATGGCTATTTTCATGAGCGCTGTCTGGACGATGAACAAGCGATGATGCAGGTCAACATGGTCACGCTCACCAACCTGACTCACTACTATTTACCGGGCATGATCACCCGGCGCAAAGGCCAGATTCTCAATGTTTCTTCCACCGCCTCATTCATGCCGGGTCCGCTCCAGGCGGTGTATTACGCCACCAAAGCTTATGTCACCTCGTTTACCCAGGCGATTGCCGAAGAGGTGCGCGAGCACAATGTCACCGCCACCGTACTGTGTCCTGGCGCGGTAGCGACCAACTTTGTGACGGCCGGGAATCTGGAAGGCGTCGGCATCTGGAAAAATGCCAAGAGCCCGGAATCGGTGGCCCAAGTCGGGTATCGGGCGATGGAACGCGGCAAACTGGTGGCGTTTAATGAACGTACCTTGCGCATGATGCTGGAATGGATCATGCCGTTACTGCCGCGAAAAATGGTGCTCAAATTGTCGCGACAAGCAATGGAAAAAAGCCATTGAAACACAACTAAAAACGGCTCCTCTGGGAGCCGTTGTGTTGTCTGTTTAAGGCTTCAACAACCCTTGCTCGCGTAACATCTGATGAGCCATCTTAGGCGCATGCCACAAGGTCGGTAACAAAATAAACGACGCGGGTACCGCGGTGATCACGATGAACGACTGCAAAGCAGAAATACCGCCCTCACCCATAGAAATCAAGACGATGGCAACGGCTCCCATCAGCACCCCCCAGAACGCACGTACCAAAGCATTCGGTTCTGATTGTCCGGTCAACACCACACTGATGGTGTAAGTCATTGAATCACCAGTGGTGACAATGAACGTGGTGGTCAGCACCAAAAACAGCAACGCGGTCAGTACAGGGAACGGTAGCTGCTGCGTGATAGCCAACAGCGCACCTGGCAAATTAAACCCTTCAAAACCCGAGGCAATCACGCCCGGATTATCCAGTTCAAACGCCAGCCCGCTGCCACCCACAATGCTGAACCAGAAACAGGTGATCAGTGGCGCTGCCACACTCACTGCCAGAATCAACTGACGTATCGTCCGGCCACGAGAAATACGCGCAATGAAAATTGCCATCATCGGACCGTAACCAATAAACCATCCCCAGAAAAACACTGTCCACCAGCTCAGCCAGCCGGTATCTCCGCGATACAGTGCCATCGGCACAAACTGATCGACCATGCGGGCCACGCCCTGCATGTAACCATCAATAATGAAGCTGGTTGGCCCGGCCACCAGAATGAACAGCACCAGAGCAACCGACAAAATGATGTTGTAGCGGCTGACAATCTGAATGCCCTTGCTCAAACCACTGAGAGCCGATACGGTGTACATCAACATCGCAAACACCACCACCAGGCTCTGGCTGACAAGGGTATCCGGCAGACCGAACAACTGATTCAGCGCATAGCTGATCTGCAAACCTAAGAAGCCAATCGGACCAATGGTTCCTGCCGCGACCGCCAAAATACTTAACCCGTCAATCATACTGCCAACCCAGCCGTGCAGCGCGCGCTCGCCAAGCACCGGGTACAACAGAGTACGCGGTTTGAGCGGCAGACCTTTGTCGTAATGCAGATGCATCAGCACGATAGAAGACAGACAGCCGAGGATGGCCCACGCGAGAAACCCCCAATGCATAAACGATTGTGACAATGCATTGATCGCCATACGGCGCGGAGACGCGTCACCAAAAATCGGTGGCGCAGAAACGAAATGTGCGATCGGCTCAGCCGCCGCCCAGAATACGCCGCCGCCCGCCAGCAGCGTACACAGAATAATGGAGATCCACTTAAAGGTGTCGATCTCTGGGGTCTTCAACGCGCCCAGACGTACGTAGCCAGTCTGACCGAATGCCAGCACCAGCCCAATCACAAAATTGGCCAGCAACAGAATTTGCCAGAACGCACCAAACCACTGTGTTGCGTAGCTGAAACCCGTGTTCACCAGAGAAGAAAGAAGAGGAGTATTGACGATTGCCAGAACCACAAACAGAGACAGGAAGCTGCCGCTTAACCAAAACACCGGGTTATTCAGCGCCAGTTGAGTACGAAGAGAGGATGACTGCGGAGGGTGGATCGCTGAGTAATCCGCCTCGGAAATGCTGGATGGCTCTGCGCTCAGGGTAGATCTAGACATAGAAATTTCGCTTTTTTTGCCCGAAAGAATCGGCGCGTGAATGGCCCTCACATCAGCAAGAAGTGTGAGGCTGATCATAAAAGCGTGCCATCCTAACATAGCGGACGGGGCAATTGCATCCCGGATCGCCGGCGTGCCCGCTGAAATTAAAACGACCAGACCTCATACAATATGCACCCAGGCACATCTCACGCTCAGGTCGATTTCTTTGTCATCGTCTGTTTCAGTGCAATCCTAACTGACGTTGTGTCCCATTTGATAACACGATTTACAACCCCATATTAAAACGCGCTTTCCACTCGAAGACGTCAATGGCCGGATGGTGGACACTCGCGGATTTCTCAACGATGGCCATTTCCGCCATTTTATTGATTAATAGCAGAGATAAAAAAGCCCGTGAACACCGGGCTCAATATCATCTGGCATGATTGGCGTTAGCGGATGTCAGGATAGCGACGCAACATCACCAGAATCAACACTAAAGAGAGCAGCGCGAAACCAGCGCCAACGTAACCAATGCCCTGCAGTGAGCTGAAATGTATCACCTGACCACCAATCAGGGCGCCCGCCCCAATTCCGAGATTGATGATGCCGGAAAACATCGACATGATCATGTCCGACGCGTTCAGGTCGATGTTGAGCACTTTCACCTGCATCGCCAGCACCACCACCATCAGCGCGGTCCCCCACAACACCAACATGGTCGCGGTAGCCCACTGACTGCTTACCAGCATCATCATCAGCGCCATACACAACATCACAATGACGGTATTGGTCACCAGCAGTGGCGTGTTGTTCTTCTCTCCCCAGTAACTGAAAATGACACTGCCAATGATGCCAGCGCCACCAAACAGCAGCAGCAAGAAGGTAGTGAAGTTGCCACTCATGGCGCCGATGTTAATCATAAACGGCTCAATGTAGCTGTAAGCCGAATAGTGGGCGGTGAATATCAGGAAAATGAACAGATACAAACCCATCAGCGTCGGCTTTTTCAGCAGTTCCGGCAGTTTTTGTGTGGTATCCGTAAACAGACTTGGCAGTTTTGGCAACAGGCGCCACAACACCAGCATGATCACCATCGCCACCACACCGATCAGGGCAAATGTGGCCCGCCAGCCAAACCACTGACCGATAATTCGCCCAATCGGCACGCCAAGTACCATCGCCAGCGAGGTTCCGGTTGCCAGCACGCCAAGAGCCAGGGTTTTCTTACCCGGAGGCGCAACCCGAATGGCAATGGAGGCCGTAATAGACCAGAACACCGCATGGGCAAACGCTATCCCCACCCGACTGGCGATCAGGGTTTCAAAACTCCAAGCCAAAATCGAAAAGACATGACTGACAATGAACAGCGTAAACACACACAACAGCAAGGTTTTACGCTCGACTTTGCTGGTCAGCATCATCATCGGCAGCGACATCGACGCAACAATCCAGGCATAAATGGTCAACATCCAGCCAGCAGAGGCTGGCGTGATGTCGAAATCGCGGGCAATATCCGACAACAAACCAACCGGCACAAATTCGGTGGTGTTAAAGATGAATGCACTGAAGCCCAGAGCAAACACTCTCAAATACTGAAGATGGCGAGAATCAGACCTCACCGGGGGAGTAGTTTCAGACATAGGGTTACAACAAAAAAGTGACAGGGAACACAGCGCGATTATCTCGTTTTCAGGTTACAGAACAAGCACTTTTACAAAAATAATTGCATATTCCTTAATCTGACGAATAAAACGTGCCAAGACGACACATCAATCACAGACAATCATCCGAAGCGCAAGGCAGATCAAGCTTTATGGTTATTTCACATTTATCCCCTTTCGACTGTCCTACACTCTTAATGCAGTCTGTCGCCACTGTACTCAAGGAGGGGAGGATGATCGCCAAACACAGAAACTACCTTTTAATGGGAACCGAGTATTTTCATGCGCGGATGCAAGTAAATCCGGTGGGGGTGCTCGATGTCGACATCGTCGAAAACCAGCAGCATTACCGTTCAAATTTTGATGATTTGAAATTTGAAAAGCAGGGTAAGCATGTTCGTGTGATTGGTCGCGAAGAAGTCAGAGGTGCGCGCCCCTGGCAATTGACGCTGGCAGAAAAAGACGCCGACGATCTGCATCAGATCATCGAACAGGCCAGTGAAGAGCTGGAAATTCTGCATCGCGATTTGATGTGACTGAAAACGTTACTCGCAGTAGTGAGCCAGTTGCGAGTACTCTTCTTCCTCTAAGGTAAAATAACGCAGTATGCCTTTGATCGGCTGCCCGGTCATATCGGCCATCACATAGTCGTAGTATGGCGATTGCGTGACCTCCTGCAACCAGTATTCCCCGTTCACTTTCTGAGCAATCAGCAAGGTGTACTCCGGTACCTGAAGCGCGTCAATATCGCGGCTGTGAGTGACCGACACGTCCGGGTGTGTTGCGACAAACTGGTTAAGTTGATGGGACCAGTCAGAATACCACTCCCCTTGCAACACCGGGCTCTCACCCAATACGGCCACCACCTGATTGTGATTGAACGCCTGACAAATTGCGTGTCTGGGGACCGGCGGATCGGTATCAGGTGCACAGGCACTGATGCCGTATACAGAAACCAATAAAATGCCTACCCGACCGGCGTATGAGATCATAAATCGCCTCGTAAATGAGTCAGTTATAACTAGTTATAGCCTATCTCATTGTGACTTCAAGGCGCGGAGTGGCGCGTTGATTCCCAGAAACCCAGCTCAACGTGATAACACGTGCTGCCAACGTTCAGGCAGCTTGGCCACCAGTTTGTCCCCAACCTGGGTGAAATTTGGCATCAAAGCATACACCGCCGTAATGAATAGGACTGAGCCAAACAGATCGGCTGGTCGGTGCATACCCAACCACAACCGGCTATAGGCTACGGCCAGTGCCCAGGCGAGTACCCCCACGGCCAGCGCGTAGCGCTTACGTTCAAAGAACAGACCGCCAAAGAACGCCACACAAATCGCCGCAAAAAGCGTGTGGCCGGATGGGAAAGAAAAATCTTTTTCCCCCTGCCAGTTCACGGTGCGCCAGTGGCTCACTTCTTTTTGGGCTTCCTGAATCACCGCCGCTTTTTGTGCAGTATCCAGTTTGTAGAAATGACCCGGATCCGGGATCAGCAACTGCGCAGTCAGCAGTTCAGTGTAAGGACGAGGGCTTTCCGTTAGGTGTTTAAGGCCGGTTTTGCTGGCAAACCCTATTATCAGGATCAGAGCGAGTTGTAACATGCGTGACGCCCATTGCGCTTTTGGAATTCGCAGTATGAACGTCAGGGCAGTAAGAAAAATCAGGGTAAACAGGAAACCTTTACTACCAGCGGAGTTGGTCAGCATGTTGTAAGTGATTCCAGTCAAGTCAGACACGTGAGAGAGCAAGTCCACATTGGTGCTCAGTAAACACACTGGTACCAACAGCACCGACATCAGCAGTAGCATAAGTAACCCATTGTATTTACTGTATAAGTGCTCTTTCATCGCTCATTCCGCCCAAGCAACCATTGGAAGATTCGGCATGGTAGCCGACAAGCAGGCCGGGAATAATCAATTTGCTGTCAAATCGCGGAAAGTAAATCACACAAGTGAGAAAAACGTCTCAGAGCCACCGCCCCACAGACTGAGGCGATGGCTCATGATCGCTCAGTTTGGCTCGTCGGATAGCTGCTGTAAGATGGCCGCGGCAGCCGTGCGCGGGTCTGCGGCATGACAGATAGCCGACACCAAAGCGACGCCATGCACGCCCGTCTCCCAGACTTGTTGGAGGTTAGCCGGATGAATGCCGCCAATCGCCACCACCGGATAACGGCTGTTGGCCAGCGCATACTCCAGCCCGGGTATCCCCCACTCTTTCTGGATGTTGGTCTTAGTCGGGGTCAAGAAAATCGCACTCAGCCCAATATAGTCGATCGGCAGTGCCTCCGCGTCGGCCAGTTGCTGCTCATTTTCAATCGACAACCCGAGCAGTTTATCATCACCAATCAGACGGCGGGCGATGTCTGCCGGCATATCAGACTGCCCAAGGTGCACTCCGTCTGCCCCGACCGCAAGTGCCACATCTACTCTGTCATTAATAATCAACGGCACGCCGGAATCTTGCAAGACCGCTTTGACGGCTTCGGCACGCTGAATAAACGCCTGCACATCGCCGTGTTTTTCACGGACCTGCACCATGGTAACCCCACCGGCGACCGCTTCCGCCACCACCTTCTTGAGCCTGGTGATGTCTTGTTGATCATCCGTCACCAGGTACAAACGATAAGGATTCATAAAAGAGTCTCCGCTTCTGCGCTCGGTCATTGCAGTTTGAGGCGCGATAACAGCACCGTTTCATCCAGTTGATACAAGCTATCCAGCAGATGCATCTGTAAGCTACCCGGCCCGTTAGCTAACTCTGCAGCCAGTTCCCCCGCCACGCCCATGACCGCCGCAGCCGCCAGTCCTGAGGTTTCTCCAACAGCAGCGAACGCACCAGTGAGCGCGCTCAGCGTGCACCCCATGCCCGTGGCATATGGCATCATGGCGTGACCATTGGACAGTGACTGAATGCGATCGGCCGAGACCACGTAATCACTTTCTCCGGAAATCACCACACTGGCCTGATACTGCTCTGCCAGATAATGCGCGGCGCCAACAGCCGCATCGCTACTGTCCAGCGCATCCACACCTTTATTTTGCGCCTGCTCGCCAGCCAGTGCGATGATTTCGGACGCATTCCCCCGAATAATAAGTTGCTGCGCCAGTTGCGCCAACTCACGTGACGCTTGGGTACGCAAACGGCTGGCTCCACATCCGACCGGATCCAGAACCACGACTTTGCCGTGACTATTGGCCTGCTCCACCGCATAGCGCATCCGCGGCAGCCATTGACTGTCGAGGGTGCCAATATTGATCACCAGCGCACCAGCGAATGCCATCATTTCGGCCATTTCCTGTTTGGAATGCGCCATGATGGGGGACGCTCCCAGTGCCAGTAGGGCGTTGGCCGTGTTATTCATCACCACGTAATTGGTGATATTCACCACCAGAGGTTTCTGCGCCCGGACTGCGCGTAATGCGTCTACGATGAGTTGTTTTTCCACGTCCTGTTCTCCTATTGTGCATCCAGACCTTGCTGCCAGAACGCCACTTCCATTCGGGTGGCGGTTTTGAATACCTGAATCAGATTTTGTCCGCGCGAGCTGTAGAGGTCGATGTCTGCCAGCAACTGGTTGAAATGCGCGGCGCCGTCGGCCACACCAGACTGAAACTCTTCGCCGCCATAGAGCTGCAACCAGGTCGCATACGGGTTGCCTTCAAGCAATGTCTCCTTTGCCGCCAACAGCGCGCGGCCTATCTCTGCGTAACCGATGGAGCACGGCGCCAAAGCGGCATAAAGATCGACCAGATCACCGCTCATTCCCGCGTCCAGTACAAAGCGAGTGTAGGCGACGGTCCCGACATCTTCCGCTTCATTTTCCATGTCTCGCTCTGTCAATCCCCACTGTTCGCAGTAGCGGACGTGATGAGCAATTTCCGAGTCCAGTAGCGCGTGTACACTTGGCAACGCGCGCCGCATGTCCTCCAGCGTGCGCGCTTTGTAAATCGCCAACGCGTACGCACGGGCGTACTGCTTGAGAAACAGAAAGTCCTGTTGCAAATAGTGCAAAAAACAGGGTTGTGGCAAAGCCCCACTTGCCAGTTGCTGAACAAAACGATGCTGGGTATACGCGTGCCAGTCATCACGGCAAGCCTCAATCAAATCCTGATAATTCATCGGGTGCTCCGGTTAGTTAAAATCAACAACGTAATCGCCTGCCTTAGGCAGAGTTTGGATGATGTGCTGGTCATACATAAACCGCGCGTAGTCATCATATCGTTTCAGATCCACCGCGGACGGGCGCAGCGCAAAACGTGTCAGAGTATCCTGCCAGGCGCGCTGGTTCAGTTCATTGCCCAGTGTATCCGGAGCATAGGCAACAAACTCGTTCCAGGCTTGCTGAGGGTGATTCACAATATAGGTCGTCGCCTGCTCAATCGCTTTATTGAACCCCTGAATGGCTTTAGCATCGTAATGCTTGGCATTGGCCACAAACACCAACTCATCGTACGCAGGAACGCCAAGCTCTTCGGGGAAAAATGCTTTGGCTTGATACCCTTCCAGCGCCAGTTGATTGGTTTCAAAATTACGCAAGCCCCCCCAGATAGCGTCAACTTTGCCAGACGCCAGTGACGACGAAAGCGCCCAACCCACGTTGATGATGTTCACGTCACTGAATTTCACGTCTTCCTGCGCCAACATCGTCCCGATAGTGGCCTCCTCATTGCCTGCAATGGCGATACCGATGTTCTTCCCTTTGAGATCGGCCATGGTGTTGATCTTACCGTTGTCGAGCACCATCAGGGTGTTCAGCGGTGTCGCGATCAGCGTTGAGGCGCGGATCAATGGCAATCCTTGCGCCACATCCATGGTCAGGCTTGGTTGATATGATACGGCCAGATCGACTTTACCCGCTGCGACCAGCTTGGCAGGCGTACTCGGGTCTGCCGGCTCCTGAATATCCACCGTCAGCCCTTGCTGACGAAAGTAGCCCCGTTGTTTGGCAATCACAATCGGGCCATGGTTCGGATTCACAAACCAGTCGAGCATCAGAGTCAGAGGTTTGGTTTCCGCGTGTGCCGCGACGGAAAACAGTGACGTCACCAGAGTAACAGCACAGATAAATTTGGTTGTTTTCACACAGAGTCCTTTTTAATCAGTGACTTTCCCAAGGGATAAATCGTTTAAGTAAGGTGTCGGTCAGGAAATACAGCGCCACCGACAACCCGGAAAGAATAAAGAGCGCCGCGAACATTTCGTCGATTTGCATGCGCGCATTGGCTTGCAGCATCAGGTAGCCAAGCCCTTCGCTGGAGCCGACCCACTCCCCCGCCACCGCACCGATGGGAGCAATCACCACCGCAACACGAATGCCAGATGCCAGTGCCGGCAAGGCCGCCGGAAAGCGAATGTAACGCAGCAGTTGCCAGCGGGTCGCACGCATGGTGTGCGCCAGATCGAGATAACCGTTTGGCGTATTTCGCAGTCCGTCATAACAACAGGTGGTGACCGGAAAGAAGATAATGATTGCCGCCATCACCACTTTGGACGCCATGCCATAGCCCAGCCAGAGCATCAGAATGGGGGCAATGGCAAACACTGGCACCGCCTGACTGGCGATCAGCAAAGGAAGCAACCAACGTTTCAGCGGAGCAAACAGCAACATCTGCAGCGCAAACATCAGCCCAACCGACAATCCCAGCAGTAAACCGAGTACAATTTCCTGGCCAGTAACCCAGGTATGACGCAGCAGAACATCGTGGCGCAGCAGCAAACGTTCGAACACATCCAGCGGAGCTGGAAGGATAAACGCCGGTAGGCGCAGCGCGACCACCAGCAGTTGCCAAAGCGCCAGGATAACCAAGGCGCTGAGCGCCAGACGAACAGCCGGATGGGATACTCGCTCCTTGCGTCGAAAGGCAGACGGCAGAGACGCCATTTGAGTGACCTCACGCATAGTCTTGCTCCAGAGCCTCAATGATCTGCTGTTGTAATTGCGCCCCATCGGCATCCAAGCTGCGTGGTGGCCGGCTCGCAGGCAAGGCCAGAGACTCAGCCTGAGCCGGCATCCCTTGCAGAATATAGAGCTGATGTGCGAGGCGAATGGCTTCGAGTGGATCGTGAGTAATCAGTACTACGGTTTTCCCGCGCAGCAACGTCGCCGCCAGCGTCTGCAACTTGTGGCGGGTAACCGCATCCAAGGCGGAAAACGGTTCATCCATCAACACGACGGGCTGGTCCTGCATTAATGTCCGGGCGAGCGCAACCCGCTGACGCATCCCACCGGACAGCTGTTGTGGCATGGCCTGTTGATATTCAGCCAGTCCAACAGACCGGAGCAGCGATACCGCCCGCGCCGTGTCCGCCGGGGCCGCCTGGCCAAAACGGCGGCTCAGACAAACGTTGTCGAGTACCGACAACCATGGCATCAACAAATCTTGTTGCGCCATGTAGGCAATTCGACCTTCGAGCGGTTGCCCATCAGAGACCGTAAGTTTGCCGCTGACCGCCGCTTGCGCGTGTAAAAGGCCAGCCAGATAGCGCAGCAAGGTGGATTTTCCGCAACCACTTCGACCAAGAATACAGGTCCACTGACTGGCTGGAATGTGCATATCGAAGCCACTCAGCGTCGCGGTATCGCTGTCTTGGTAGCGCAGCGCAAGTTGCTCCAGCGTCACGCCCAACGCCGCCGGCTCAGCGCACATAGCGGTGCCCGTCGAAGAAATGGTGTACCGGCCCATGTCCCTGACCAATGTCGAGCTCATCAGCATGCGCAATCGCCTGAGAAATATACTGTTTACCCAGATGGACCGCTTTGTGCAGAACATTGCCCTGAGCCAGGTACGACGCGATCGCCGATGACAGTGTGCAGCCCGTACCGTGAGTGTTGCGCGTCGCAATGCGTTTGGAGGACAAGCGCTCAACCCGGTCAGGTGTGATCAGCAGATCAGTACTCTGGGCGTCTTGCTCCAGATGGCCACCTTTGAGCAAAATGGCACCCGCGCCCAACTGACGCAAGTCGGCGATCATGTGGGTCATATTATCTTCATTGTTCGGGATTGGCCGCCCCGTCAGTGCGGCGCCTTCCGGCAAGTTGGGGGTGATCAGATCCGCCAACGGAAGCAGCAATTGTTTTAGCGTACTGATCGCCGCCTGCTCCAGAAGCAGATCACCACTGGTTGCCACCATCACAGGATCCACCACCAGAAATCGAGGTTGATACTGAAGGATCTTAGCGGTCACCACACGGATGATCTCCGCGTCCGCTAACATACCGACTTTAACCGCCACAACATTGAGATCGCTGAAAACGGCGTCCAGCTGCTGCTCAACGTGTTGTAACGGAACCGGAAAAATGGCCGAAACGCCCAGGGTATTTTGTGAAGTAATCGCGGTAATGGCTGAACAGGCGAAACTGCCGGTCGCCGAGATAGCTTTAATGTCCGCCTGGATACCGGCGCCACCACCACTGTCTGAACCAGCTATGGTCAGGACAATGGGCGTAGATGAAGAGTGTGTGATGTGAGGCATGCTCGCTCCTAAACTGACGTTCGGGAACTGGCACGTGAACAAGGGAGGCGGATCAACGCAGAGCGTATTTACCCTTGAGTAACGTGGACCGCTGCGCCAAGGCAGACGGTGCAATAGTTCCCTACGTCAGTGCTAACTGAATCAGGTTCAACGGGTCTCGCAATGCGATCTCAGCCTGTCATCGTTAAACGACAACGGCCCCCCGACTATTCGATGCTGCTGATAATAGCAACTATTACCGGGAAAGACACAAAAAATCCGGGCCAGGTGCCCGGATTTTCACATTTTTACTGACTTTCAGCTTCAGTCCCACTCAGGGGCAAAGTCTGGATTGGCCAGACGCTGACCTCGATCCAGTACTGCGATTTGAGCCATATCATCGGCATTCAGCGTAACGGTATCTGACACCAGATTACTCTCGATATTGGCTTTTTTGGTCGACGATGGAATCGTGACCAGATCCTGTTGCCGCATCCACGCCAGCACCACTTGGGCCGCTGACGCCCCGTGTTTATCGGCAATCGCCAAAATGGTGTCATCTTTCAGCACTTCACCGTAAGCAAACGGCATATAACCGGTCACCACGACGCCGTGTTGTCGACACCATGCCACAACATCACGGTTTTGCAGATACGGATGCACTTCGACCTGGTTGGTCGCGATTTCGCCTTCACCAACTATCGCGATGGCCTGTTCAAGCTGGGCGTTGGTGAAATTAGACACGCCAATCTGACGCGTCAGTCCAGTGGCTTTGGCCGCTTTAAGTTCGCCCAGATACTCTGCCATTGCCACACCTGAATCTTTGAGTGGCCAGTGGATCAACAACAGGTCAACGTAATCGGTCTGCAACTTGGCCAAACTGTCGCGAACGCTGTCAATAAAGTCGGCTTTAGCCAGATTGTCGGTCCAGACTTTGGTGGTAATAAACACCTGATCACGTGCTAGCCCTGAAGCACGGATTGCCTCTCCGACCTGCTGTTCATTGCCGTATATCTGCGCCGTATCAATGTGCCGGTAGCCAGCCTGCAACGCCATCAACACGGAATCGAAGGCCGCCTGCTCGTTGAGTCGAAATGTGCCTGCGCCAAGCATAGGGATGGTATTCATTCACTTTACCTTTGTATTGGGTTGTCCGATGAGGCTTATTATTGTGCCGTGTACTCAATGCGTAAACGGCAAAAATAACAAATCACTTTTGCGCCACAAACAACAATCTCAGTGGGTAATACGCGCCACGACTTTTCCGACCGTGTGCTGGTCACGCAGCGCTTTCAGTGCGGCACCGATCTGCTCCAGCTCAATCACTTTCAGTTCCGGCAGCTGTAGCTCACCCATTTCCAACAGATAAGAGACCGAGCGCCCGGCATCAGTGATGGTTGCCCGGCCCAGTTCACCATTGATGTGGCCTGATCCCAGACTCAGTTGATGGAAACTGAGTCCGTTCTCAAACGCGCCCGGATATTCCGTCGGGTTCACCGTTTTTACTAACTCCACCAGTTCCCCCTCAAATCCGAGGACTGCGGCAGCTATTTTATCGTTGTCACCACCGACACAATCGAGCGCCACTTCCACCCCTTGTCCGGCAGTGATGGCCATGACCCGCTGCACGACGTCTTCCTGATGGTAGTCAATCACGTCCGTGGCACCGAGCAAGCGCACGTAACCGTGATTAGAGGCTGAACTGGTGGTAATGATGGTATGCACGCCAAAAAGCCGCGCCAACTGAATCGCAAAGCTGCCCACACCACCGGCGCCACCGGCAATGAAAATGCTGCTACGTTCAGCAATATTGAGCTTGTCCACCAACGCCCGATAAGCCGTCCAGGCGGCACAGGGAGTAGCCGCGGCCATTTCGGCGCTGATGGCCGGATGCGGCAGCAAGGCGCGTGAGTCCTGCAGGGCATACTGGGCAAATCCTCCATATGCACGGCGCATATCACCGTGATAAAGCACACGTTGCCCAATTCGCCACTCGCTCACCGCCTCACCAACTGCAACAATTTCGCCTGAGACATCCAAGCCGCCGACAAAGTCGTCATTCATGTGACTGACCGTCTGATGCCACAAATGAATTTTAGCATCCACCGGGTTAAGTCCTACCGCGTGTACTTTGACAACCACATCAAATTCACTCTCCGGCACCGGGATCGCCAGTTCCTTAAGAACAAACGAATCCTCGACACGCTGATAGGTTACGGCTTTCATGATGACACTCCTCTGGGCATAGTTGCAGCAACCATTGCACTGCGAAATCGTCGACAGGCCGCTGACGCTGCCTGTCTCAAGCCGGTTCCGGCTTGTGGTTTAGCCGGCAGTTTACCCTGACGCGAAATCGTCCGGGGCACCGCTCAATATTTTTAACCACTATGAAGTATAGGCGCCGCTGGCGTAATGCAGCTCGTAACTGTGGCTGTAAATTTCCAGAATGTTGCCAAACGGGTCTTCCATGTAAATCATGCGATAAGGTTTTTCACCCGGGTAGTAGTAACGAGGCGCTTTCATTCGTTGCTTGCCACCTGCGGCAACGATTTTCTCCGCCAGTCCTTCTACATCCGGATCCTGTACACAGAAATGGAACACACCGGTTTTCCAGTACTCAAAGTTGTTGTCCGGGTTTTGCTGATTACTAAACTGGAACAGTTCTATCCCGATGCGGTCACCGGTCGACAAATGTGCGATACGAAAACTTTGCCAGCCTGCACCAAACACGTCGGTACACATTTCTCCGATAGCAGAATCGTCCTCCATGATTTCGGTCGGTTGCATAATGACGTACCAGCCGAGCACTTCGGTGTAAAACTTCACGGCAGCGTCCAGATCCGGCACAGAAATGCCGATATGAGAAAACGTTCTTGGGTATGGATTTGACATAATCACCTCTTCTTGATTGTGGCTTGTTGACTGCCCTCAAGATTAGGGCTGAGGTAGATAAATAAAAAATTATGATTTACTCTTATTTTAATAAAATAAATTTATCAAAATCGTTATGTTGAATCCGCTGTGGCTGAATACGTTCGTCACCCTGCTAGACGTGGGCCATTTCACTAAAACGGCCGAGAAGCTTTACATGACTCAACCCGGAGTCAGCCAGCACATCCGTAAACTGGAAGAAGCCTGTGGCCACGCCCTGCTCCTCCGTGACAAGAAAAGTTTCCAACCGACCGAGCAGGGTCGCCTGGTGTACGCCTACGCAAAACGGTGTCAGCAGCAGGAAGCGGCCTTACTCGACAACCTCAGTTTTGACGATCCATTTCGTGGAGACTTTACCCTCGCGTGTTCCGGTTCACTGGCATTACAGATTTACCCGCTACTGCTGGATTTACAATGTAAATATCCTCAACTGATTCCACACGTCGAAGCCGCGCCCAATCAACGGATTCTCAACGCCGTGCAACAAGGAGAGATCGACCTCGGCATTGTGACTCATTTACCCAATCCGGCGCTGTTCGATGTCGATGTGCTTGGCCACGAGCCTTTGTGCCTGATCGTTCCGGCCAACACTAAGTTCGCAAGCCACGCCGCTCAATCTCTGCAGGACTTGGGGCTTATCCGCCACCCCGATGCGGCGCACTATCTGTCGCTCTACTTTAGCCATTGCGGTGACCCGGAACTGGCCGCAATGAATATTGACACTATCCCAGCCTCGGGCTACATCAATCAACTCAGCCAGATCCTCGTGCCAGTCGCGAAAGGCATTGGCTTTACGGTTCTGCCAAAAAGTGCGTTGAACAGCTTCTCTGCCCGCAAGCAGTTGGACGTTTATCAGGCGCCTCAGGCGGTACAGGAAACTTTGTATCTGGTGAAAAAACGCCACCGCGCACTGCCGGCACGTTTTCACACCGTTCTCGACGTGCTGAAACAAACCATCGCTTACAGCGAGTAACCTGTACGCCCCACAGATCGCCACTCGCAACTTGGCGTTGGCTTGATTAGAATAACCACAGAACACACGACCAACAGCAGGCTTATGCTTAAGATATCCAACACCGTTGAACTGGCCGACTGGGAGATTGAACTGTCCGCCATCCGCGCCATGGGCAGTGGTGGCCAGAACGTCAACAAGGTGTCCAGTGCCATCCATCTGCGCTTTGACATCCAGCGCTCGACGCTGCCCGCGATTTACAAGGAGAAATTGCTCGCCTTGTCTGATTCACGGATCACCAAAGACGGCGTCATCGTGATCAAGGCACAAACGTTCCGTACTCAGGAACAAAACCGCGAAGATGCGCTGAATCGCCTCAGAACTCTGATCTTGTCAGCCATGGTAGTGGAGAAGAAACGTAAACCGACCAAACCGACCCGGAGCTCACAGCGCAAACGGGTGGACGCGAAAAAACGCACTGGCGCGACCAAATCGCTGCGCGGCAAAGTCTCCTACTCATCCTCCTAGTTGACGTGCACTCCCTCGCTCTGAAACGTGCGGCGCCACTCTTTAGGGGTGACAGCAAAGCGTTGTTTAAACTTATCGCGAAACGCAATCACTGAACTGAAGCCGATTTTGTCGGCAATACGTTCAATCGTCAGATCCGTCGACTCCAACAGTTCCTGCGCCAGATGCAGACGCTCAGCCGTCAACCATTGTCCCACTGACATTCCGGTCGCTTTCTGGAACTGGCGGGTAAAAGTCCGCCGGGTCATCATCACCGATTCGGCCAACGCATCCAGACTGTGCGCCTGCTGAATGTCCTGGCGTAAACGGCTCAACAGTTGGTTGATTCGGACGTCCGCGGTTTTCTCCGGGATCGGACGCTCAATAAACTGCGCCTGTCCCCCATCCCGGTGCGGCGGGATCACCATACGTCGAGCCACTTTATTTGCCACAGCGCTGCCATAGAATTTGCGTAACACATACAAACAGCAATCCAATCCGGCAGCAGTGCCTGCCGACGTAATCAAACGCTCACTTTCAACATACAATGAGTTGGTGTCGAGGTGTACCTGAGGAAAGCGACGGGCAAAATCCTGCTCCACTTCCCAGTGCGTCGACGCTTTTTTGCCGTTCAACAGCCCCGCGTAGGCGAGCACATAGGCACCCAGACACAACCCTATCAACATCGCGCCGCGTCGATGGGCGTCTACCAGAGCGTCCAGCAGTGCCGGATTAGGTCGTTCAGTGTGGCTGCGCCAATATGGGATGATGATCACGTCTGCGTGTTGCAGTGTTTCCAGTGCGTCTAAACGGGTGAGCGCCATACCAATATCCGAACCAATCGGTCCGTCTTCTCCTGCCACAATTGACAGTTTAAATAACGGCTCTCGTACACTGCTGCGACCAAAAATGATGGCCGGGACAGAAAAGTGAAACGGGCTGAAATGGTTGAAGGCCACAATGGCAACCTTAGGCAGTGAGCGTGGAGGTTCCGGTGTCGTGTCGGTAACAAGCATTGGCTTTCTCGGGTGAGTTCTGGTGCCGATCAGTATAGCAACTTTGTCCCGATTTATATCAACAATGTCCTTTGGGACAATGTTTAACAGCGCCGTGACTCAGGATAATGGCGCTAAGTTAACAAGAGGAAGCCATGATGAAATTCACCCAAGTACGCAATGCCACCGTTCAGATTGAATACGCCGGACAACGTTTTCTGGTAGATCCCGTGCTGGCGGATAAAGATGCCTATCCCGGCTTTGAAGGCACACTCAACAGTCACATTCGTTGGCCGACGGTGCCGCTGCCGATGGACAGCGCACAGATTCTGGACGTTGATGCGATTATTCTCACGCACACGCATGCCGATCATTGGGATGAGGCTGCGATTCAGTCTGTTCCCAAAGACATGCCGCTATTGGTACAGCATGACGCGGATGCCGAGTTGGTGCGGAATGCCGGTTTTCGCAACGTGTCGATTTTAGGGGAGCAAACCCGCTTCGGAGAGGTCACTTTGTCGATCACGACTGGTCAGCACGGCTCCGACGCCACCATGGCGCTGCTTGGTGATCGCCTCGGCCAGGTGAGTGGCGTGGTGTTTCGTCACCCAAGCGAAAAAACCACCTACCTCGCTGGCGATACCGTCTGGAACTCAGACGTCGAGCACGCCATTGCACGGTATCAACCTCAGGTGATCATTCTCAATGCGGGCGATGCGCAAATTCCGGGGCTTGGCGCGATTATTATGGGCAAGCAAGATACCTTAACCGCCCATCGCGCGGCACCTGAGGCCACCATTATTGCCACACATATGGAAGCGGTAAACCACGCCGTACTCAGCCGCGAAGAATTGCGCGAGTTTGTTACGTCGCATCAGTTGCAACAGAAGATTCTGGTGCCGGATGACGGCGACAGCTACACCCTGTAAACCGGGCAAGCAGAGGCAGGAGGAGACGTGTGCTCCTCTTACCCAGTTTTATGGGGTGGCACGGTCAGCGGCAAACTGCGCCAGCGCAACGTTTTGCCATTACTCAGTTGCGCCAACAGTGTGCCACCAGGCAACACCTCACCCGAGTCCAACTCGTACGCCTTAGCTGAGAAGTTGGCCGTCAGTTGCGAGCCATCACTAAAGCGGGTTTGTTGTACCTGACCAGACGTGTCCAGCCACACAAAATCGACCAACGCCTTATCCCATAACACCTGATGCAGCGGCGCGAATATTTGCTGATAGTGCTGCAATTGACGAATGCGCGGAGAATCTGGGGCACTCGCCTCGTCACGACTTAAATGCACCATTGCTGGCGTGTTGTACAGCATCGCTTGCAGATCCCGCACGGTTTTGACATCGGAAAACTTGAGGCTGTCAGTATGCCAGTGATGAGAGTTGATCACCTCGTCATGGAACACCGCCTGATACAGGGGCACTTTGAACTGAGGGGCAAACAGCAACTCACGGTACATCGGCTTGACCCGCGCTGACTTAAAAAAGAAATCGGGTTTCTCATCCGGATACCAGGCTCCTAAAAAATAGGGCGACTGGCGCTGCGTGGTCATCGCCGAATCCCGCCAGCCAAAGCCCACCGTTTCCATCCCGTGCGCAAACACAATTCCCGTCATCGTCAGGGCGTTGCCATCTTCAGAGCCCAGGACCACCGGTTCGTTCGTCGCCAATGTCGTCATCCGCTGGTTAAACGCCTGCAACATCGCGCTTTCACTGCTTTTGGCGTGGTAATCTTCCCGGGCCATGGCCGTGGCATCTACATCGAGGAACAAACTGTTGAAACGTCCATAGCGCAGCACCTCACGCACCCGGTTTTGTACGTAATCCATCCTGCAGGCAGGATTAAGGTAAAAACCATGGCCGCGAAACCCGGTCTTTTTGCTGCCGTCCGCCATTTCAATCGCGCACTCTCGGCGCATTTCGTCCGGCAGTTGGGCGGTCAGCCAGCTGTCATTCACGCCTTTGGCTATCGCGGTATTATACGAATCGTACACACCGAACAGATAACCCGCCTGTTTCATCTGATCAACGACCTGTGGCTGATAAAACGCCGGAATCCAGTTATCCAGCCCAATCCAGAGTTGGTTAAGTCCAGCTTGTTGCAGCGTCGTAACCATCTTCGATGACAGCCCCTGCCCCCAGCTTGATGGCGGATGAAGATAAGCGCCAGCTTGCTCAGTGAGCCACTGTTTACGCTGCTGCGCCGCCAGATACTGTTCCCGGACTATACCGTTCTCCGCCGGTGATATCATACGGTTAAGCGCCTGATTGATATCGGCCACCAGCAAGCGGCGATGATAAGCACTCATCCACTGTTGTTTGTGTTTCCGATCGGTCAACTCTTGGCGGACGGTTTCAGACGGATGCAGAATCGGCTGGCGAAAATACCAGTTTTTCAGCCCCCACCAATCGTTCACGTCTTCCTGTGCCAACAGATCACGACCAAACAGGTAGACATGGCTAGCCCCAATGAGCTTTTCTACCAGCGGATTAACGCGCCGTTTGTCCGCCAGAGACTGACGCAGTCCCTGTTGGTCGCGCCAGCGGCGATACGCCTTGGCACCGTCGAGTGCGTGATGGCCCAGAGAGATCGCCAGCGTGAACGGCTGCGTTTGATTAAGCGACGTAAACTGATGCCTGGCAGTCATCCCTAATGTCCCGCCACTCTGCGAGAAAAACAGCTGGTTATTGGTCGGTTGCGTAAGGTGATAACTGATAAACCGTGCGCCCTGCTGAACACTCCAGAACGGCATCTTCAGATCCTGGGTGGTGTTTGACCCAGAATGATGCTCGGTAAGATAGCGCGCCCAGCCAGCATGGCGGATGGGAATACGCATGCCTTCATCCAGTGGCAGCAGCAGTGTTTGGCTCTGTTGCTGAGCCAGCTCAAACCAGTTCAGCGAAACGGGCTGCGCACGCGCGACTGCGCGATCCTGTGGCCAACTGAAACTCAGTTGCAGCGCGTGTTCCAGTGTCGCTGACACCCGCACTCCACTAGGCAGCAACCGCCACTCCGCCTGAGTCGCGCTTTGGCTCAGCATGTCAGCCTGTTGAGGAGTATCATTGATGCTGAGCGCATCCTGATTGACCGAGAGAAGCGCATCTGAAGTCTGTACGCTGATGGCCAGCGTTGCCGGGTTAATCTGCCAGGTTTGCTGAGCACGGCTGAGCGTCAGCGCTTTCGTTGGTAAGGCAATGGTTAAGGCCAGTGCCCCAGCGAGTAAAATTTGAATTTTCATCGGGTTCTCCACGTTATGAACCGCCTGATTAAAGCGGCACTGCGGATCACCAATGTCACCTATATGTCTTTGTTACGAACTCAGTTCACCGGCTGAGTCAGGCGCTGAACCCGATGAATGCGAATCGAGCCCTGGTACTCGCTCTGCATCACACTGACACTTTGCCAGCTCGCCTGCAGGGGTGCGGGAGGAAACACATTTTCCGTATCAGCGGCGACAGGCTGGGCATCAAGTAATTCGAACTGGCGATCAAAATACTGCCATTGGGCCTGAACGGGGGCACAACCGGAGGTGGTCGATGGCAGATTCAGTAACACACGTTGTGGATCTCGAACATCGGACTCGGCCCAATGGGAAGACTCGGAGGCAGCAATCACCAGCGGCACACTACGCCCATCGATCGTCAGGGCATAGAGCCCCGAAGTAAACGGCGCCAGCAATTCTGCACTTTCCGCTTCCAGATAGTCCTGCTCCCACGACCCACTGCCCACAGGCTCGAATGCGTGCTCAAGCAACACGTTACCTTGTGGATCGCGCAGTGTGATCATGACGGGCCGACGCAACAATTCCACGGCAATTTTGACCTGATGGCCGCGAAAACTCTGGTTGGTTTTATCGATGAACGATACCGTGACAGCGGCTGGCACAGACAGTGACAATGGCAGCGCCTGACCGCACTGAGTACGTGACAGGATGACCTTCTTCACCGCCAGCCAATGCTGCTCATCGATTGAGTGTGACTGCAGCGCCAAGCTGAGTTCATGCCAGGCCAGCAGCGGATGTCCCTGCGCCAACTGCTGGTAGGTATTTCGCAGCAGCGTGGGGGCGAACCAAGCCTCTGACGCCGCGGCAAGGGAGTGCGGGGTTGACCACATCAGCAATCCGACAAGCGCAATACGTTTCATTGTTCCGCTCCTCTCAGACGGTAGCCGACACCACGCAACGTCTCAATGGCCAAACCGGGCAATTTTTGTCTCAGATGCAGAATGTGATTATCGACGGTTCGCGTGGTTGGAAAACTCTGATAACCCCAAATTTTATTCAGCAGTTCATCACGGTGATAGACGCGATCGGGATTCTGGAGCAACAGCACCAGCAACTGAAACTCTTTAGGTTTGAGAGTCACCGCCTGACCGGCTTGCATCACAGCGCGGCGCGCCACATCCACTTCCAGATCCGCGTAACGAATCTGGCTGCTGCCCACCGAGCGCAGTTGCACTTGTATGCGCGCCAGCAGCTCTTCATGGGCAAACGGTTTGAGCACGTAATCATTGGCACCGGCCTGTAGCCCTTCAACGCGCTGACCGATCTCCACCCGGGCCGTCAGGATGATCACCGGCACGGCTTTGCGCATCAGCCAGTGCGGCAGCAGGCGCAAACTATCGCCGTCTCTCAATTGACGATCCAGGATCACCAGATCCGCACCATACCAGTGCTGGTCGACGTTTTCGCTGCCCGTTAACCACTGGCACTGATATCCCTGCCGGATCAGATAGTCATGCAGACCAGCTCCCAGCAGGTTATCGTCTTCAATCAACAGAATCGTTTTCATAACGGCAGTTCCAGAATACAACGGGTCGGACGGCGACGGACCGTCAGTTGTCCGCCCATACGGATCATCAGCCGCTTGACTAACTGCAAGCCCACCCCCATGTTGTCAGACGTCACGGGACGGCGGCGCCACAAACGTCGCCATTTGGGTGCGAAGTCCCCACAGTCAGAGACTTCAATTCGCAGCGTTCGCAACACCGACACGTCCACTCGCACTGGCTCGGCGCCATGCTGTAGTGCATTTTTCACCAAGTTAACCACACATAACCCCAACCAGTAATACGGCAAGGACACCTGCATGTCTTGCTCAATGTGCAGGTCGACCGGATAGCCTTGCAGGCAGTGGTCGAAAAAGTCTGACAGCCAGGCTTCATGACACCTGAACGCGTCATCGTCCTCCGGGCTGAGATAACCACGGCTGGTATCAGCCAACTGCGCTAAGCGCTGATGATCCGCCATCAGACGCCAAAGCGCCTCCTGCCCTTCGGCCGACATAGTGTCAAATTGTTCACGCAGCGCGTCTACCGTCAAACCGAGGCTGGCGATCGGCGTACGCAGCTCATGAGTGAGCAGTTGCAACACAAAACGCCGCTCGCGAATATGTTGGTAACGCACCCACAACGCACGCAGCAGCAATAAAGCCACCAGCGCCAGACTGACACTCAGCGCTGCCGACAACCATATGACCTCCGTACTCACCTGAGTCAGACACAAGTTGCCATAGCGGTAGTCACACCCGGACTGAGCGCGGCTGAGCTTCAACCCGAGTTGGTCTGCCAGAGGTCGCCAGTCTTCGGCATGCACTGCACGCCACCCGTCGTCACTGCTCAGCCACAATTGTTGCGACGGCGCCAGATAGGCGCGATATCCGCGCAGCAGTGCATCAACGCCTTCGCGTCCGGGGTCTTGCCATAAATGATGCAAAGGATGGCGGACGCTGGCCAGCGTCAGTTGTCCGACGTGCCGGGCTGCAAAAGTGGCCTGCTCATCCGGCTTCAAACGCGCTAAATAGCGCTCTGCGTAGCTGCCACCGGCGGGATGGCGCCAGTCCGGGGAGCGCAACCATTCTTCGGTTAGCGGCGTTTTGCGGCACAGTGCCCGCTCAAATTCAACCGCACGGCTCAAGGTCGCGGGCCACGGTTCGGTGGACTGACAGGTTTGCGCCAGCTGATAGAGACGTTCAATCATCGGCCAGTCGAAACGTGAAAAGTCCGGGTACTGGCTGTCACTGGATAACACATCGTCAGCATAGTCCCCCAGTTGATACGCAGCCACCTCACTTATCGCCGGCAACACCAGCGCCTGCTGATAGAAGCGCTGCCATTGTTGCAACGGTGCATCGGCGGCGTGAATCTGCGGCGGCGCCATCAGAACAATCAGGGGGAGCAGTACACGTGCAGCGGACATCGGTAATTAAAATTGGGTGAGAGATGAGCTCATCGTAGCGCCAATCAGCGCAGAAGTGTAACCTCAATGTCAACAAACCGAGTCCCGGCGCTCCTTAGTCAAACGGCCGAAATTAAAAAAGGGAGCGACCGCTCCCTTTGCTTTCTCCCGATACATTGCTGTTATGCGCCGATCACACCGCCATCGTCACGGGTGATCATCATGATGGTTGAACGCGGCTTGCTGTTTCCACCATAAGGGAAGTGCGACGGCGCGCCGTCTTCTCCCGGGTGCTGCACCCCAACAAACATGGTTTTGTAATCCGGGCTGAACGTCAAACCGGTGATTTCACAGGCAACCGGCCCGGTCAGAAAACGGCGTACTTCGCCGGTCTGCGGGTCACCACACAACATCTGGTTGTTACCCTGGCCGGCAAAGTCTCCCTGATTGGAGTAATTGCCGTCAGTCTGAATCCACAGGCGACCGGCTTGGTCAAAGCCGATGCCGTCCGGGCTGTTAAACATATTGCCTGCATTGATATTGTCACTGCCTGCGTACAAATCGCCACTGTGCACCGTCGGGTTACCGGCAATCAGATACAGGTCCCAGTCAAACTCCTGATGGGTGTGATCGCCACTGGTCGGCATCCAACGCAGGATCTGACCATAATGGTTTTCTGCGCGTGGGTTAGGGCCACCCACGGGTTGGCCGTCCTTCACGCCACGATGTTTGTTGTTGGTCAATGTGCAGAAAACGTGCTTTTCATCCGGATGCACCGCCACCCATTCCGGGCGATCCATGGTCGTTGCGCCCACCAAAGTGGCCGCGCGACGGGCAAAAATCAGCACTTCCGCTTGATCGTGGAAACCGTTCTCTGGGGTCAGACCATTTTTACCCAGCGTCAGCTCGATCCATTGTCCTTTGCCTTTTAACTCCGTACCATCGATGTCGAATTTGGCGACATATAAGGTGCCCTCTTCAAGCAACTTACGGTTTTGGGCATCTTTGCCCGGGCGATAACGCTCTTTTGACACAAACTTGTACAGGTGCTCACCTCGCTCATCATCTCCCAGATACACGACCACATGCCCATCGGCATTCACCACCAACGCGGCATTTTCGTGTTTGAAACGGCCCAGTGCCGTGCGTTTCATTGGTGTCGACTTAGGGTCATTTGGATCAATTTCCACCACCCAGCCAAAACGGTTGGCTTCATTCGGATGCTTAGCGACGTCAAAGCGTTCATCTGCTGTTTCCCACTGATACCCACTGGGTTTCGCAGCGATGCCATAACGTGTCTGATCGTCAGTCAGTGTAACGTCGTCCGCGCTGGTGCCGAAGAAGTCATCAAAATTCTCTTCACAGGTCAGGTAGGTGCCCCAAGGCGTCTGCCCATTGGCGCAGTTGTTGAACGTACCCAGCGGTTTGCGACCCGATGGATCGGCTTTGGTTTTCATCCATTTATGCCCGGCGGCCGGGCCGGTCAGACGCATTTCCGTATACGCGGTAATCCGGCGGTTACGCTGCCCGTAAAGATCCACCTGCCACTGACCGCCTTGCTTGACGATCTCAAACACCGTCACACCCACGGCAGCCTGTGCTTTTTTCACGTCGTCTGCCGTCATTGTCTGCCCCTGATGATCAAACAGGTATTCGTAGTTGGTGTATTCGTTATTCACAGCGATCACCGCACGCTCTTCGGAGATCGGGAACAAACTCATACCGTCCGTATTGTCGCCAAATTGTTGAGCCTGAGTCTGCGCATCCTGTTTACCATTGGGAGCAAACGCCGGGGCATCAGGGAAGATCGGATCCCCCCAGGAGAGCAGTGGTGTGGCTCTGTAGCCTTTAGGCACCACAAAGCTGTCCGCTGTCGAGGCGGGAACCGCTTCAAAGTTCAATAACTGGCTAGCCGATGTACCAGCCGCAACGGCTTTGGCAATCGGGTTTAATGACAAAAAGGCTCCGGCACTCACCGCGGCGGTTCCAGCCAAAAAACGGCGGCGAGAGAGTCTCGCTTCGATCATCTGACTGAATTGAGAATCTTGCTCATCACGCTTCCACATCACTTTCTCCTTGATATAAGGTCGGCTTTTTTTAGTGAGCACACAATAGATGAGCAACGTGACGCTTACGTTAAGCTTTTGTTTCTGTTAAATAACAGTGGATTTCGCAGCGCTTGGTAACAGCAAAGTGATGCCATCGATCTTGAAAAAACGAGATCCAGTGCAAATATTATCTACAAATCCGCTAAATTTTGGTGTATTAGTGTGATTTAGATCCTAGTGATCTTGAGGATTCACAGCTACATTGATTTGCGTACATGATCAACTCATCGTATTTGTGAGCTCAGTGAAGAGCGCCCACTATTTATCAGTGAGGGATAATTATGAAGAAAATGAGAAAAGCTCAATTACATCGAATTCGTATTCAATACTGGAAAGACACAAATAAAGACACGTCTGACAAAAAGTAATTGAGATATCCGCAGAGAAGCTGGCCTAAGTGCCAGCTTTAATATTTTATGGCCGTCACAAAATCCGTCGGTTATCCGATGGCGACACACATCCAGCCTAATGACGGAAGCATAAAAAACGCCCGTGATGGATGCTTGCTCGGTATTATGCCGCACAATGGGTAGTCGGCAACATCGTGCTGATCTCATCGAGGATCAGCTTGGTCTGCTTGGAAAAGATCTGTTTCTCTTTTTTGCCCGTCAAATGCACCAATCGCACTTTTCCCGACATCAGGCACTGCCGGATCATTCGCAAAACCATCTGTACTTCCAGGTGTTCATCACCATGTAAGCCAGAATCCGTCATCACCGATTCCAAATCCACATCGAGGATCAGATCGTCACAATGAGACAAATAAGTGGCCAGTTGGTTTTTGACTTGGAAACGGTGACGGAACTGACACTCTTCCAACGTCATCCAGTCGCACCCTTGATCTTCGGCGTATTCAAAAGTTTTACTCTTCACCCGACTTGGATCAATGCCAAGACAAAATAATCGGCAATCAGGGTAGCGAGACAACGCAAAATGAAATGCCGACCCACGACACGGTTCAAGTGTCTGTTTCAGTTCAAACCCACGATTGATGCTGACGATCCCCAGTTCACGATTGCTGAGCGACACTGCCGGCAAGCTGCGCAGCACAGTTTCATGCGTGTTGGTCAATATCACCGGAAGGACGCTCTGGCTCAGATATTGGCTTAAACGTGCATGAAACGGCTGCACACCGGTTTGTGGCAGAGAAAAGTGCCCACCACAGAGGTAAGGTGAGCGGGACGGATCCTGGTACAACCACTCAAACGCCAGCTCCAGCGACTGCTCAACCGTTTCAAATTCCACCTCTGTCATTGGCTTAATTTTTTCGCACACAGTGAGAAAAATACCACTTTGAGAGGCCAGCGGCATTACCACCGGTTTGTGTCGTTTGAATAGTCCTAGCATGTCGCTTACCTTTGTGCCGTTATCGTTCTGGTGGCAGGGCCCTTGATGCCTGCAACAC
The DNA here is from genome assembly GCF_009904845.1 of Vibrio sp. V38_P2S17PM301. Taxonomy (NCBI): domain Bacteria; kingdom Pseudomonadati; phylum Pseudomonadota; class Gammaproteobacteria; order Vibrionales; family Vibrionaceae; genus Vibrio; species Vibrio sp. V38_P2S17PM301. The sequence goes on from NZ_WXWO01000036.1 coordinate 58,234, forward strand.
GTGCAAAATGATCCGCTGTTTGTCCCTTTGTACACGGTGAGCAGGCGCCATCACCGACACCGCGCCAACCAGTTTGGAGCCCTTCATCACCGGAGCACTGATGCCCGAGACTCCAGGGTCAATTTCTGACGTACTGACCGCATACCCCTGTTTGCGAATCTGCTCCAGCTCACCCTGCCATTCGTGCAGTCGGTGCGCTTCGCCAAAATGGCGCAGGATTTTTTCGCATCTCGATGCAGGCATAAAAGCCAACATCACTTTGGATGATGCACCACGTAGCAGAGGTTGACTTTGACCCTGGACGTAGCTGCAACGCAGTGCCTGCATACTTTCTTTGCGGCTGACACACAATGCGCGGTAACCCACTGGCACCATGTACGCCGCCATTTCTCCCGTCTGCTTTTGCAGACGGCAAAGCACCGCTTCGACCGCATCGAGGTTATGAGGGCTGGTCTCATAGCTTCGCATTAAAAGCAGTGCTGCCGGACCGATGATCAAGGTTTTGTCGTGCGGACTTTCCTCAATCAAACTCCATTCTTTCAGCAACTTCAGATGTCGGTACAGGCTGCTAAGAGGTACATTCAACTGCTCGCTTAAGGTTTTGGCCTGAACTGGCTCATCGTTCACAGCCACCTGCATCAGCAATTGCAGTAATTTCTCATTAACCTGGCCTGCATTCTGTCTTGGTTGTTTCATACCTGTGTTGTAGCTCCGTCGATCTCATGTTTCAAATGATATTCTCAAACGACAAGAAAGGAACGTTTTCTTATATTATACTTTCCCATTAAATGAGAATAAAAACAAAATTAACACAGCGGGAGGTATTGGGGAGATTGTGAGCGAAATGGTGGGATTAAAAGCACTTCATACGCAATATAAAACTTTACTTGCCAGTAAAGTTAAAATACCCTGCAAATTCCATAATAAAAACTATTAATTCATTCACCCATTCATAAAAATTAACTATAAAAAATACAAGGCAAAATAATGAAAAAACTTAGCCTTGCCCTAGGGCTAGTGTCGACTTCAGTGGCTTTATTCAATTGCGACATGCTCGCAGCAAAAACTAAACCGGTACCGACAGCATTTTCGGTCCAGCTACCGATGGTGCGTCAGGCCACGGTGCTGTTTCCGTTTAGCGGCGAATACCGGGCTTCCGAATTCACTCAGATTGTGGCTGAAACCGACGGTAAAATCGTCGAAGTCTACTTCAAAGATGGTCAGCACGTAAAAAAAGGTGACCCGCTATACCGCCTCGATGAGGATTATGCCCGTCTGACGTTGGCCACAGCAGAAAATGAATATCGTCTGGCGATGCAGAACCTGCTTGAAATCACCCGTCAGTACGGCTCAAAAGAAGCACGCGCCTTGTTGGCCGAACAGAGTGTCGAACGTGCCAGAACCCGACTACTCAAAGCCAAGAGTGCCATGGCTAAACAAACCATTTATTCACCGTTTTCCGGCAAAATCGGTAAGAACACCCAAAGCGCAGGCACGTATGTGACGCCGGGCACGGTGCTGACCGATCTGGTCGCCACCGACAAAGTAGAGTTGCACTTCTCCGCGCCTGCCGCCCAGATGGATGCATTCAGTGAACTGGTTAATGATCAGGATCCCGAAAACTCTCCGGTGGTGTCGGTTTCGCACGGAAACACCACCACCTATACCGATGGGACACTGCATTATGTTGGTTCGGTCATAGACCAAAATACCGGAAATGTTGATGCTTATGCGCTGTTTGACAACAGCAACAGTAAGATCATTGTGGGCACCAAAACTCGTCTCTATCTCAACGCACCTCAGAAACAGAAAGTGATGCTGGTCCCGCAGAGTGCGGTGCAGCAGATTGATGGCCAGTCTTACGTCTACGTACTGAACGAGCAACGTGTGGTGCTCGAGCAACCAATTGAACCGATTTACACCAAAGAATCCTTCACTGGTTACGTGGCGCTCAGCGGCGGTTTATCGGCAAAAAGTTTTATCGTCAACGACGACGAAGCTCCTCACCTGGTTGGCAACCGCATCGAACCGTCAATCAACGTGATTGAACAGTTAAACGAAGTCTTGTACCGCTAATCCGCAATCTGAATCGGTGTAACTGCTCAATGGACACAACGAATGACAACCACATCAATCAAGAAAAATTGAACGAAAATCAGATGGACAAACGAACCCGACGCGGCGAAAAAACCAAGGCCAACATCATAGCTGCTGCGATTGAATGTTATAAACAACAGGGCGTTCAGGGGGCCTCATTGTGCAGTATTGCCAAGCAAGCCAATACCACGAAACCAACGGTGTATGCGCACTTCGGCTCAAAAGAAAACCTCTATCGTTCCGTAGTGCATCACGTTTTGCATGAGAAAAGTGATGAGCCACTCCCTGCCTTTAATCCTCAGCGAGAGATCCGCGCTCAGTTGATTGAGCTGTTTGATTTCCAGTTGGAGCGGGTACTTAGCTGTGAAAAACGCCGCTTACTGGTGGCCATCACCATTGAATCTATGTGTCAGGGCACCTGCCATCTCAATGATGTCGGCGAGATCAAAGTGTGTCCACTCGAAAACTGGCTGTCGGAGGCCATGGATTACGGTGCGCTGACCCGTCAGGATCCGCATGAACTGGCAATCAACCTCTGGGCGCTGGTCAAAGGGCGGACTTTTTTTCCGATCTTTCTTGGCATGGCGTCAAACGAACAGGAAGACCGTCGAAAAAGCCTTGAGTCGGCGATCGATTTCTTTTTGCTCAACAACGGCAACGCTGCTCACACACTGCAATAAAAAACCGCAGGAGGGACAAACTCCTGCGGCCAATTTAGGACAGTGATGCGCGCTTACAGCTCGTAACGCAACCCAAGATGGTAGTAGCTTTCGTCGGCGTGCGCCCCACCGAACGACACTTCCTGACCGTTGTAATCGCCGCGTTGGCCATTACGATCCACGTAACTGGTATAGATTGACGACCGCGCAGTGAGCTTAAACTGAACTTCCAGTGTAGTATCTTTCAGTTGCAGTTCGTCACCACCTTTGTTATCCAGATAACGATAGCCCGCGCGCAGTGCCCACTTATCATTTACATTGTAAACTGCGGTAAGTTCCGTCACTTCATCGGTACTGGTCTGCGCGTAATAGCCGTCCAGCTTATCTTCCGAATACAATGCTCCGACCATCCAATCGCCCAGATAATAACGCGTACCGACACCCCAGAAGGTGTAATCGGTATCATTGCTTTCACGATGATCACCTTTGCTTTTTTGTATGGCTACCACCGGAGCTAACCGACCGAACTCCCCCATATCAAACGTATAGCGCAGGGCTGCGTTGTAGCCGTAATCTAACTCAGAGGTGCTGTTACCTAAAATATAAGCGGCAGACGCATCCAGGTTGCCAAAACTGTTCTGGTATTGCACGGTGCCATCTTGACGAAACACCTGAGTCGCGGTTTTATCGACTTTTGCCGCCTGACGGGCCATGGACACATCAGAAGATGCGAATACGTCACCGATGTCGGTAAACATGATCAATCCGGAGGCCACACGCCCGCCAGTGACCCGTCCGTACTCGTGACCATCAATCCCAGCCCACACATAACGAGCCGTCAAGGATGGCTTATCATTGACCTGATTGGCGTATTCCGCCGCTCCTACCTGATATTGCGCCTGGCCAATAACGGAGGCGTGCGCGTTAATGGTTTGTGAGCCGTTCAGGCCGATACGGCCGTCAAATTCGCCATTGGTATCACCGTACTGATCGTTTTTGTCGGTCAAATTGAAACCAAGACGGGAATAGAGATTCAGAGCCGAACCATCTTCCGCCTGATAGAGTTGCACCGCTGAGGCACTATGCGCTACAAACGCGGCAGGGAGGAGAAGAGCGAGTAAATGTTTTTTCATGGGAATCACCTTTCAATGCACAATTTATGGTTGTTTTGGCTGTGTTTGAGACGCACTGATCCCCTCCTGTTGTCACAGGAGTAATCAACACAGCTGGAATGTAGGGATAAGGCGCGCCTTTGTGACTAACAAAGGCGCTTGCCGCCCCGTTTCTATAGGGGAAAAACGGGCTAGCTTAAATCGATGTCTTTACAACCGAACAGGTAGGTGGCCAGAAAACCCACCAGGTAAGAAATAAGCAGACCTGCAACGAACACCAGCATGGCCGGGAAAATACCACTGTCTGAGGTCATCAACGGAATCGCCACGATACCAGATGGGCCAAACACCGTGTTGAGGCCAACCGGCATGCCCAGATAGGCAATCAGCCCCACAAAAAAACCTCCTGCCGCGCCGCCGATACAAGCGGTCACGAACGGTTTAACCCGGGGTAGCGTCACACCGTAAATCAGTGGCTCACCGATCCCGAGTAAACCGGGAATGATGGCGCCTTTCACCTGAGAGCGCAGCATAGAGTCTTGTTTGGCTTTGAAATACAGCGCCATGGAGGCCCCAACCTGACCACCACCTGCCATTGCCAATATCGGGTACAGCGAGTTGAAGCCCTGCGCGTCCATCAGAGCAAAATAGACTGGCACAAACCCCTGATGGATCCCAAACACCACCGAAATCAGAAATAAGCCGGCAAGCAAAGCTGCGCCGATCGGGTTGTCATTCAAATTGAGAAACAACCATGACATCCCTTTAAATAACTTGCCCCCGATTGGCATGATCACCAGATAAGTGACCGCCCCCATGATCAGTAACGTGATCACTGATGTCAGAATCATATCCAGATCGTCCGGCATAAACTGACGCACTTTACGCTCGACCTGAGCACCGAGAATACACGCCAGTAAGACACCAATGATGTTGCCACGGGGATCGATAGCAAAACCGAAAAATTCATGCATTCCGGAATAGATACCACTGGTCGCTTGCGGGTCATACCCCAAAACAAACAGCGACGCCAGAATCGCACCGTTGACACCGGAACCACCAAACGCTTGCTGTGCGTTGTAGCCAATCAGAATCGAGAGAAACGCAAACAGGCCTTTGCCAAACACTTTCATATACGCCACCAGATCGAGCATAAACTGACTCGGGGTCTGATTGATCACGTATATTTGTTCAAGCAGCGTCGCAAAGCCAAGCAATAGACCTGCAGCGATAAAACCGGGGATCAATGGCGTAAAAATGGTGGCGAACTTGCTTAGAAAGCGTTGCACCGCACTGGTTTGCTTGCTCTTCATCTGCTTTTTCTGCTCAGCAGCCAGCGAAGTGAGATCCGGCTGATAAGCCGGGTTCACTGCCCCACTTTCACTCAGACGCTCAATCAGTTCACTCATCATTTCAGCCGCTTGCTGGGCTTTACCCGGCCCGAGAATGATCTGAAACTGCTGATCGCTTTCGACCACCCCCATCACACCTGGGATCTGCTTGAGTGTTGCTTGATCAGCCAGGTTGTTGTTTGCCAGCGACAGACGCAAACGCGTCATGCAATTGCCACATTTGGCGACGTTGCTGCTCCCCCCTACCGCGTCCAGCAGTTGAGAGATCATATTGGAAGTAATTTTTGCCATAGTGAATCCTTCAGAGCGTTAATACTGTGGGTTATTGAGGGTTGTTGAGTGCGGGACGAATGAATCCGTTATGGGCGCTCAGGCGCAAACGAGCCTGCTCCGCATCCACATCGGCCAGCAGCATCACGATGGCGGTCTTGCAGTGACGCCCACACTCATTGAGCGCCGCTTCCGCCGTATCGGCATCCACACCAGTGGCTTCGGCAACGATATTGATCTGACGCTGGACCAGCTTAGCGTTGGTCGCTTCCACATCCACCATCAGATTGCCAAACACTTTGCCACAGCGAATCATGGCACCAGTAGTGAGCATATTCAGGACCAGCTTTTGCGCCGTTCCAGCTTTCATGCGAGACGAGCCAGTCACCACTTCTGCGCCAACCACCGGGGTGATCGCGATATCAGCCAGCGATGCCATCGTACAACCCGGGTTGCACGCCACCGAGACGGTTACCGCCCCCACCGAGCGTGCATACTCCAGCCCGCCCAGAACATAGGGTGTGCGCCCACTGGCTGCGATACCAACCACCACATCCTTTTCACTGAGGTTTAACTGCTCTAGATCCTGTTGACCCAACCGTCGATCATCTTCGGCATTCTCGACCGCCTTCAGAATCGCCAGCTGTCCCCCTGCGATCAGGCCTACGACAAGCCCCGGATCGCTACCGTAAGTGGGAGGGCACTCACTGGCATCCAGAATACCCAAACGCCCGGACGTGCCCGCCCCCATATAGATAAGCCGCCCACCAGAGCTAAAGGCGTGTGTCACTGCGTCCACCGCCAGTGTGATGTTTTGCAGTTCCGCTCTCACTGCCAGCGCCACTTTCTGGTCTTCAGCATTGATCACGCTGAGCATCTCAAATGTCGTCAGCGTATCAATTTTCGCGCTGGCATTATTTCGGCTTTCGGTGACCAAACCGGTCAAATCTATCTTCATCTTGCACTCTCACTACCTAACGAATGAGCGCGATTCTATGGAATAAAATATTCACATTTAGTGATAGTACTCACAGTTAAAGTTATTCTTTAACCGGTACGATGACGGAATAATTGGCGCTTCAGATGACGAAGAGAGACAATAGGCATAGGTTCATAAGCAATGAATCAATCAGTTAGTTCGAGTCGTCGTTATTACATTCATGGAATAAATTATTTTGATTTTTTGAGGAGAAATCGGTGTCTGTACTTAATATTCTGGTGGCACGGCGCACGCATCTGTCTGACAGCAGCAGGAAAGTGGCCGACTGGATCATCGCCCACCCCGCCCAAGCGGTGCTGTTAACCAGTCAGGCACTCGCCGCTCAGGCAGAGGTCAGTCAGTCCAGCATCGTCAAATTCACCCAGAAGCTTGGGTTTAGAGGTTACAGTGATTTTAAGCTGGCATTAACTGAAGACCTGGCGCGTAAACAAGCACTACAGACAACCCCTTTGCACAGCAACATTCTGCTTGATGACCCTCTGGCCGTTATCGCTCAGAAACTGGTGCAGGCCAAAACCGATGCCATGTTTCAAACCACCAATGCCTTGTCGCTTGAGGCGTGTTATGAAGCGGTAAGCTGGATTGACCAGGCCAGCCGGGTTCAGGTATTGGGAATTGGCGGCTCTGCCCTGACGGCAAAGGATTTGTCGTACAAACTGCTTAAACTCGGAATTACCGCTCTGAGTGAGCAAGACAGTCACGTACAAATTGCCACCGCCAGGACGTTGACCGAACAGGATGTTCAGATCGTGATTTCTTTTTCTGGTGACCGTAAAGAAATGCTGGTGGCGGCCGACGCGGCCAAGCAAAAAGGGGCCCGAGTGATCGCGCTGACGTCAACACGCAAAAACAAACTCAGAGCCATGGCTGATTTGGTCTTTGATACGGTTGCCGACGAATCACAACACCGCAGTTCGTCAATAGCATCACGAACGGCGCAAAACGTGATCACCGACCTGCTGTTTATCACACTGGTGCAACAACGAGACGAGTCGGCGCGAAAACTGATCGACGACATTTCATCGGACATTCGCCTGATCCTCAAATAGCACGGCCAACATAAAGCGGAGCCGAAGCTCCGCATGTTCAGATGCCCTCTTCTATTGCGTCCTCATCAAACAACGAAGAGCATTTGATCTCATATTGATTAAACGAGAAACGACTCGCGCCGTGCGTACGCTTAGTAATGACCTTTTCTTCCCCGTACTGCACCGTGACATGGGTGTAGACCTTACTTTTTACTTCAATGAAATTTTCTTCCAACGCACGATTAAACTCATCTTCCAGCACATCGATCGCCGTTTTGGTTTTTTCCAACTTTGCATTGGCCGCTTCTTTCATCTGCTCCATCTGCTGGATCTCTTCGTCACTGCGCTCGGCTTTTGGCCGCTTTTTCAGCTCCAGTTCCTTTCGCACCAAGGTCATGGTTTCTTCCTGAACCTGACGGTACATTTCGCGGTAACGAGCGATCTTGTCTTTGTAGGCATTAAAACGGGCAAACGCTTCGACATAAGTTGCGGTATCCCCCTCTACACCAAGGTTGATACAACTGATTTTCCCCCCGACCTGGCTGGTGCCGCCACTGAGCGTGCCTTGTTTCCCAGTTTTGTCTGATACCGTTAGATTGCCACCGCAGCGCAGATGATTGCTCAAACTGTGCACCACCAGTTCAATATCCTCCGCCGCCTGCAATTCGGCATACTGCGCATAGTTGGCTTTAATATTGGCACCGGATTTAACGACACAACTTTTGCGTTCGCCATCGGTGTCGGTATGGCCGATGATCCCCTTGGCGACAATAATGTCGCCTTTCGCCTGGACATCGGCCGATTCAATAAATCCGCCCACCGTAACGCTGCCAGTTGCCCGGACAACCATATCGGACTCAATGTCACCGTTAACAATCACATTGCCCTTAAACTTCACGTGACCGGTCGCGACGCCAATATTGGCCAGACACAAAGCATTTTCCACTTCGACGGTTTTATTACGAATAATCGGCATCCCGGAAACACTGGCCAACAGCAGATTGGGATCCGTAGGCGAAATATGTGAGCCTTTCGATGCCGACAGCGCCTGATCTTTCCCCGGCTTGGGTGGAATCAACTTGCCCTGAACCGTGACGCCCGGCTCACCTTTGGTCGCCGGTTTACGTCGCATCAGCGGCTGATTCTCATCAACGGTGATGGTTTCCCCCAGATTGAGCATGTCGATTTTATCATTCTGCTCATCCTGCTTGGGCGCCAAGACTTGTTTACTGACGTCTTCCACCAATGGCACAAACTGCACATCTTTGCCTTGTATTGGCGGCTTTCCTTGTGCCACCGCCTGAGAAAAGTCCTCACCCGGCTTAAGTGTCGCACTGACCATCAACACTTTTTTCAGCGCCAGCTTATTGATACCTTTCGTCACATGCGCCTGAGCCAAAGCCTGAACCAAGCCGACGCCATTCAATGGCTTACCACCGTACGCTCCCGTGACGACCATGGTCGCAATCATGTCGTTATCGGATAGCACCACCTGAACGCTGGCATCACGAACCCCACCGATGACCAATCCGGAATACGCCTCACCTTTCATCTCGCGCGAATAATTGATGAAGCGGTTAATTTCTTCTTCCAACAGAAAGTAACCCTCGGCACCAACTCGCTTCAGTTCTTCGTCCAAACCTGAACGGTCAAAACTGCGATCGATTTGGATGTCGGGCGGAAGTTTTGCAATCACTTGCGTTTTGTCTTCAGACAATTGAAGAAAGGAATTCCACATACCACAACCTATGAACAACCTGGTGAGCATTACCACCCACATCGAGGTTCGACAAATAATCCTTTATTGGCTCGTTTACAGTGTAAATCGACCTTACGTATCAGGCACTGATGTGCGTTCACTCTCAGTGTGACAGACACGCAAGAAGGTACGATTACAATTTAGTGTAGAACGAAACGCTCAGTATCAAAACTGAGAAGGCTACTTTAGTATGAGATTGACGAGCCAGATCACTAGTTTTATCAAATAGATTGGCCCAAACGGACACCAAGATGAATCGGAGGACAGACGCTCTGCCAATTTACAGTGTAAACGGCAGAGCCATTCAAGACAGGTTTACAGTGTAAATTGACGTAAATCGTGTCGCAGCTGCGCTTCAACCTGTTTACGCCCTGCCATCGAAAACTCAATGGCACAAGCCTGCCAGCTCCATTGCTGCACTATTTTTCGCACCATCAAATCTGACACGTTCTCCAACCGCGCAGGCGTTGCTGTGAGTATGCAGTCGCGGATCATCGGGGCAACACTGTCGAAGCTGCTTCCACCTTCAAGGTAAAACTCGATTAATGGGCTCAGCCCTTGTGACATCACGGAACGGTGAGAAAGCGGCAATAAACTACGCACATTGTCAGGTTCAATATCCTTGAGGCTGTCGCTCAGTTGGTAAACCAGATTGTGTTCAAACCGCGGACGCGCTTTGATGATCCACTCGGATTGGCCCTTGACCATCAGCAAAGAGTGACAACCACTCGCCTGATCGCGTTGGCTGCCTAACTTAAGCGGTACAAAGTCATTGCTTTGCCAAAACTGAATCAGATCGCTGGTGGCACCGAAACTGGTCGACAAATACGAAATGTCGAGCAAGGCATCCAACTGCCTGAGCATCGCCGTTCCCCATCCCTGACGTTGACCGTCTGGGTGGACTGCAATGCGCATGATACGCACGCTGCGCTCGGTTGCGGCCTCCGCACAGCCCAGTTGATTGGCCAAAGTGACCGGCGTCAGATGCCCTTTCGGGCGGCGCGTGCCACGCTGAATGTGCCCGATTAACTCCTCATCCAACCCGCCCTCTTCCACCACTAAAAGGCAACCAAGGCAGACATCGCCATCCAACAACGCAAACAAACGCGTCGCGGAATCTGACAGCAGATGAAACAAGTCATTCGGGGATGTTTGGTAATGGGCGTTGACCAGCAAAGCAAAACACTGACGGACCAATCCAGGTGTCGCCAGCAAATGCGCTTTACTCAATTCGATGAGTGGTGGAAGCAACGTAATGGGAGTTTGAAGCGGTGTCAGCTCACAATCAAGCAAGAAAGTTTGATACAGCCACAATTCCAACGGATCGTCCTGTCCCCAGCGGATAGGCTGATCCAGTTGAATAAAGCGCGCTCCCGGCCGCTCGGTACGTAGCCAATGCTGAAATTTGAGTGTGAAGCCACGCCCACACCCTTCGTACCCATGAATAGTGGTCGAAAATGCCAGCCGATGGTATTGCTGTACCATTCGCTTTAGCATCGGGAGCGGAATTGCTGATGCTTCATCAACCAACAACAAATCACACTCGATCGGCTGGCGTAACAACTCGTCCGGCGCCACAAACGTGAGTGTTGCCCCCTGATACGTCAATGCCGTTTTAGATTTCTGCACATCAGGCAACTGGCGTGCAGCATGGTCAAACACTGGAGAGACGTTGGCCAAACGAGGGGCCGTAACCACGATGTGCCGTGGCCGGGCTTGCATTAGCTGTGCTGCTGCTAAACCAAGAGCACTGCTTTTACCCCGCCCGCGATCGGCGGTAAGCACCAAAGGCCGCTTGCGGTGCCCCTCGACGACCTTGATAATGCTTCCGATCGCATCTTGTTGCTGCGCGTAGCGCGCCTCCCCTTCATGAGTGGACGGAAATTCGGGTAACGCGGGCAGTGCCTGTCCCTGAATTAACCAGGTCAGACGTCGTAACCCAAGCTCGAGCCAGCGCGCACCGTCATCTTGCTCACCGTTCGATTCTGGCAGCACAATCAACACGCCGCCGCCCTTCAGCGCTCCCAATGCCGCACTAAAGCTGTTGGCATCAAAGCCACTCGACATATCACAGATCAGTAGCTCACACTCCTGACCCAGTAGTTGCTGTCCTTGTTTGAACGTGACATGTTGGTTTGGAGCGCCGTGCGTTTGGTGGCCACCGAGCTGAAAAACTTGTGAAGGAGCCAGCGCGGTCAGAGCGGCAGTCACACACTGTTGCTGCCATAGGGTATCGCCTGCCGCCACAATGCCGCAGCGAAACAGACCCGGATGAAGACGATGAGCAAGTTGAGTGAAGAATTGCGTTGTGGAGAACATACTGTAAGTCGCAGCTACGGATTCGTTGGCGTCATAGTAGCATAAGGCACAAAAAAAGCCGCACTGAGCGGCTTTTAGCAAAATGGATTGGATTAGCTGAGCTTACCCGCAACAAAATCGAGAATGTCTTGCATGGTTTTATCGTCGACTTTTTTCAGGTTGAGTGACAGATTCGCCCCCTTACGGCTGTAACTGGCACGCCCTTTTACCAGCTCCACTTTCGGACTGACCGTACGCTTGGCCGGTGCCAGAGACGCGATCCACTCTTCAATGGTTTCGGTCACTTCTTTGGTCAGACGTGCCACGCCTTGCGCCTGGCTGCGTTGCCAAACGAATCCCTCTTTTGACTGGCATTTATCCAACAGTTTTTGCTGGTTGTCACTGCTGAGTTCATTGAACTGTTTGTGCAGCTTCACAATGGTGGGGCGCCCCAGCTCTGCCACGCTCGGGTAAGCCTGCAGGAGTTCAAGCGGCAAAGACGCCGCTTTAAGCGCGCCGCTCACCAGCGCTTCACTGCACTGAAACATCTTCGCTAATGCTTTCTGATCTTCTGCTTCACCACTATCGAGCTTGAGCTGCATCTCTTTGCCCTTCTCGTACAAAGACAGTGGTTTGTGCGCGTTGGCGACATCAGACAAAAACTTGGCGTGCTCAGTATTGATGCCTTCCGCTACATAAATCAGGAACTCCTGTCCCGACAAAATACACGATTTGCGGCGGCGGCTACCATCCAACACTTCAATTTTGCCATCTTGAGTACGACGTCCGACGGCCGGATATTGCTGGCCTCGTTCACGCAGTGTGCTCAGGACATCCGATAGCGCATGCTCATTGAGGAATGCCTGTTCGCGGGCATTCTCCGCGAATACAGCGGTCTGTTGCTCAACTTCAGAGGCCGGAATACGCACCAGCTCAAACGCCACCATCTCTTCACCGGCCACCGCCAGTTCAATCACCTGCGCCTGTTCTTTGGCCGCAGTCTGCGCCTCCTGAGGCGTAGTTGCACGACGCTTGTTCGCTTTGCCAAACAGCTTTGCGTTCAGATCAGATGTTTTAATCGCCATAGTCTACTTACCCCTGATTTAATGATGGCCAATGACTGTGAAGTACACGTTCCAGCTCCAGAGAGCTTTTCTGTACCGCATCCTGCGCGGTCGCCAGCGTCTTTTTACCACCTTCGAAATCACCTGTGGTCAGATCAAACACCGTGCTGTAGGTATCGGCGCAGGTTTCGAATGCCCGGCTCCGCGGGATGGTCGCCATCATCACCTGATCGCCCAGCAGATAGTTCATTTCGGTCAAAACTGATACCTGTTTTTTGTTGTCGTCTTCAAACATCGTCGGCATCAAACGAACAAACTCCAGCCCTTTCCAATCTTCGGGGAACATCTCGTACACCGTTGGCAGGTGCTGGAAGAAGTTGACGGTCGACGCCCAGTCAAGGCGTTTTGCCGCGCAGGGAATCAACAATGCGTTCGACGCATACATCGCATTCCACACCAGCGGATCCACGTGTGGGCCGGTATCGATCATGATGACATCAAAATCGTCAGCAATTTTATCAATCAGAGTTTCTTTCAGCAGCTTAACGATGTCTAACGATTGATTTGTCGACAGGTATTGCCATGCCTCGGCGTTAAACATGGCATCTTCCGGGAACGCAGACACGGTTTTCAGATTCGGGTACTGTGTCGGCATCAACACATTTTTATTCAGAAACTCGTTGTCGATTTCGACCCCATCCGGCACGTTACCGAGCATGACATCAACCGCGGAGTAAATGCTATCATGATCAGAAATACTGATCTGCGGGTTGAGGAACAAACGCAGTGACCCTTGTGGATCAAGGTCAATCAAGCAAATGCGGTAACGTTTATCAAGATTCAGTGCCAGACAAGCCGCCAAATGCACTGCCGACATGGACTTCCCAGTGCCCCCTTTCTGGTTCTGCACATTAATAATCCACGGTTTATTACTTTGATTTTTCTTACGTTCATGGAATTTGGGTACACCAGCAGCATCCATTAACATGTGAGCTTCTGCCAGTGAAATCGAATAGTGGTTGGCATTATTCTTAGTAAACTGATGTCCGGCCTCTTCCATCTTACTGATCGCATCGTCCAGTTTACGTCGAGTCAAACCTGAGCGAGTTTCCATCAATGCTTTTGACATTGGTGGGAAATGCTCATCGCGACGTTCTTCTAATACAATCTCGATACGGTCCGCCTGGACCTGAGCCGTCTGTTCAGCAAGCTGATTCAGATTCTCGATCGTTTGTTCTCTTCTCATGACCAAATTCCGTTGTTAGTGACTAAGTTCGATTGTACAGCAAAATAACACTAACACAATAAAAAGGTGAACATACACTTATACATACAAAGCACATTAAATCGAAAATTTGTTAGCGAATTAATGGATCATGTGGCAAATACTCTCAAAAATGCGACGATTTTTTCTTGTGGTTTCCTTCGCAAATGGTCACACATTAAAAATGTTACAATGTCACCTATTTACAATGTAAAGCTAATACATCAATTTTCTCTTCGGAACGATTATTATGCCTTGCAATTTTACGGGCAGTGTCATTTTGATTTCTCAATCTAGAGAATGTCTTATACTTCTTGCGATTCAAACCCGAATTGTCATTGAAGCGTGAATTGATAAACATAGGTGAACCAATCTGGAAGCATGATCAAGTAATCTCTGATGATCATGCTTTCGGCGTTATATGGGGCAGAAGGAAACATGATCAAGCATCCACACCGCGATCATCATGCCTCACCGCCATGAAGATCCAATGATCGTTTTCAGGATCAATGATCAAGAGAGAGGTCTGTTCGGAAGCATGGTTTTTTAAAGCTAGATTACGGAACAATGCAGATAGACACGGGGCTGAAGAGAAATTCAATGCGAAATATGCTGTTAATCAAAATACATTCGGTCAACTGACTTTCATCGCAATGCCACTTGATCATGCTTTCGTGACTAACCCTCAAGTGCTTGTCCACACAGCTTCTAACGAACTTTGTCGGTTCAATTGTCCGGCTGGATAAATTCGTTGTTTTTTTCATCAATATTGCATCTTCCTTGATCATCGTTTCAGCGCGATACGCTTGAGTTAAACCAGAATCATGTCACAAAGAAAAGAGAATCCATCAGAGCTTGTGGATAACATGTGACAATGCGATGATCATGTTTCGGGAAATACGTTGATCATGATTACGAGATGCTGATGATCATGTTTCAGAACGATTTTGATCATGCTTTCAAACAGTTAATGATCATGCTTTCTGGACTACGTTGATCATGCTTCTGACGAAGCTATTTTTTTCTTTATAAAAAACATAACGTTATAAGCAACCAGAGCGTCAGATCATTAGATCACATAATCAATATAGATCAGAATAAACAAATAGATCAGTTATTTAAGAGCCATAATTTTTTCTTTATTTATGATCTTTTTTTCTTTATTCTTCCAGAACTATAGCGATATTACGGCCAATGTGACACGGATCTAATTAGAATGAGTTCGCAAGAGAAAGTATTGATCAAGGCGCCTCGCAGCCATAAAGACGGTCACCTGTTTGAAGTGTCAGAAACCGCCGTTGACTGGATCGAGCAATACCAACATTTCAAAGGCGTAACAAAAAGTATCGTCGAACTGTTAAATTTGATCTCATTGCGTGGATTTCGTAGCCAGGATGGTTTGGTTTCTACCACCGAACTGATTGATGCAACCGATGGCCAACTAACTCGCGCTGCGATTCAACAACGTTTGCGTGCTGCTGTTGGTGTGGGCTTGTTTACGCAAATCCCGGTGAAGTTTGAAGAAGGTCTGGCGGGCAAAACCATGTTGCATCGCTTTGTGAACCCGAACCAGTTGATCTCCGCACTTGGCGCCACCAGCCTGGTAACAGAATCAGTGAAACAGACAGAGAAGAAAAAACGCTCCAAAGCGCTGGCTCAAACTCAGGTCAACAAACGGCTGCTGAACGAACACGGTTTATATACGCCACCGGCCATGAAAGATGAAGCGGATCAGTTCGTCGTTTCTCCTACCAATTGGGCCGGGATCATTGATCAGGCGCTGGCCCCACCGAGAACGCGAAAACACTACCAGAAATCCATGGTGTCGATCTCTGGAACTCGCGCGGTGATCGAAACACGATCGTCGAAAAACATCATGACGGTGGACGATCTGATGACGCTGTTCGCTTTGTTTACGCTAACCGTTCAGTATCATGATCATCATCAGGAAGGCTATCAGCTTGATGCCAGACAGGTTCCCAACAAAACGCCGTTGTACATCACGGATATTTTGTCGTTGCGTGGTAAAAAAGACAGCGGACCAGCACGCGATTCTATCCGTGACAGTATCGAGCGCATTGAATACACCGATTTTCAGTTGCATGAACTGACCGGTCGCTGGCTAAGCGAAAACATGCCAGAAGGCTTTAAGAGCGATCGTTTTCGTTTTTTGGCCCGGACCATTACCGCATCGGAAGAAGCCCCTACAGAGGGCGCTGACGGCGAAATTCGCATTAAACCGAACCTTTACATTCTGGTCTGGGAACCTTCGTTTTATGAAGAGCTGCTGACGCGTGACTACTTTTTCCTATTTCCACCGGAAATTCTGAAGCAGCACACACTGGTCTTCCAACTTTATTCGTATTTCCGTAGTCGTATGGTGCGCCGTCATACGGACGTGATGCTGCTGAGCGAACTCAATCAGAAACTGGCTCGCAATATTGAATGGCGCCGCTTCTCGATGGATCTGATCCGCGAGCTGAAAAAGTTGTCGGAAGGGAAGGGGAGTGAGGATCTTTTCGTGGTCAACTTATGGGGCTACCATCTGACGATCACCACGATGATCGAAAAAGAGAAGATCGTCGACTACCAGGTGGACATTAAGTGCGATGTGGAAGAAGTGCTGCGTTACTCACGCGCTCGCACCACCAATGCGGGTAAGCGTAATATGGCGCCGACGCTGCCTAACCCGCTGCGCAATGAGATGGTGTCAAAACAGAAGCTTGATGAGCTGTCTCAGATCATTGATGGCGAGTTTGAACCGATCCAACGTAAAGCGCCCTCACCAAAAGGCAAATTGGGACGTCGGGTTAAGTTGCGCAAGCATCTGGTGGAAATTAATGCCGATGAGATCACCATCACGTTATCCAAGTATACCTCTCCAGAAGCTCTGGAACGCAGTATAACGGCCTTAGCGGCAATGACCGGTCATACCCCTAATTCGATTAAAGACGAGTGTTGTGAGCTTATAGAGAAGCTGGATTGGCTACGTGTCGATGACAATGTTATTCCTTACGAAACGCTGAGTAAGATGGTCGAGCTGTACAATGGCCAGAGTGAGAACAAACATCTGTCGATTGAACGCCTGATTGCGGGTCTGGCGGTAAGACGCAAAGTGTGCAAACAAGTGTACGACGGGCACCTGGATGAAATGGTGTTTCGGGCATTGGATGAAGTCGCGGTGTAAAGTGTGGACAGGGTATCGGCAACGGTTTGAAGCAGAATCACCGATTGAACAAACCTACTACATTCCCCTGACATAACGATGACATTATCAATGCCGGAGCTGACTATAGTTAACCACGAATAGACAACCTTTTGTCCTTTCTGATGAATTAATAGATTGGCTCATATTGTTACATTCATTCTGAATATGTTTGCGAGTTCGTTAGAACTCGCTTTTTTTTGCCTGTAATTTGTCCCGCCGCACTTATCATCTGTCAAGCCTCACTGAACTTTCTGTCCTGGTTACTCCTTGATCATGCTTACGTGAACATCCGTGCTGAGTTTATTCGTAACAACGATCACGCCTCGTTCCTTGATCATTGTTCCGAAGTCATATGATCCAACCTCTCTGTCCCTTTCAACTGGCACAATGGATCCGTGGTGTGACCGTCATTACGGGAGTGATGGAGCAATCTAGCGCTTTGGCAGAACACGCAAGTATGGGGGGGGGGGGATAAGAATCTCTTGATCATGCTTTCAGAGGTAACCATGATCTGAGGGGGCTGTCTGATCAAGTGGGGAAAAAACGGCAACCATTCAGCGCCGTAATATTACGAACGTGATGTTCACCAGTCTAAAAGAAGCAGAAAGGGGGGGGAGTGAAATGAGAGCTGGATCAGACTCCATTTCGACGGCGTAATTCCTTAAATGTACTGCGACTACTGACCGGGAGCAAAGGTTAAATGAGGCAAATATAAATGCGCTGTCGGAATCATTACCGTAGTCACAGATTGACGCGATTGTGCTTAACAACAAATTGCCGCTTTGCTACAGATTAGGCGTCCCTTACATGGTTTGTTCGGAGGTATTTATGTCCATTAATTCAATTGACCATGATGATATGACCAACATTGCAACAAAGTGGGACTTCACGGAAGAAGTAGAAACACATAAACCCGTAAAAAGCGTGAAATCAGCAGAAGCTCGCCGCCGTATTGAGGCATTACGTGAGATCCGCGAAAGCGGCCTGACGATTGAAGAAGCCAAAGAGTTGGGCATACTGCACTGATGGAGAAACGCTGAATCCGGTTGAACCAGGGGTGGCTAACGGCCACCCTTGTTATTTTGCCGACAAAACCACTTAAAATATGATGACGCTGTGCTATATTGCGTGCCCAGTTGTCACACAGAGTCGGATAAAATCATGTCGATGAACCTTTCCCTACTGCCACCCGAGGAAAAGAACCGCATTGAGCTGGATAAGCAGGCGTCTTTTCTGGTGTGGAAACTGCGTGAAGCTAAAGGTGGTCCGGAAGAGATCACTGAACAGCTGAGAAAAATTCGTGATGAACAGGAAAAAATCTGGTTTGAAGAGTCCGTCGCGAAATACAAACAGATAATGGGCGTGGCCTGATCCGGAAAAGTTATTGCTGGTTCCCGATGGAACGTCATTTATTTTTCCAGATTCCGCGGCGTTGGTTATTCAACGAGGCAGAATTGAAAAGGTTCTGCTTTTTGCTAAAATCCCCGCGTTAAATTGAGAA
Organism: Vibrio sp. V38_P2S17PM301; assembly: GCF_009904845.1. Taxonomy (NCBI): domain Bacteria; kingdom Pseudomonadati; phylum Pseudomonadota; class Gammaproteobacteria; order Vibrionales; family Vibrionaceae; genus Vibrio; species Vibrio sp. V38_P2S17PM301. Next base: position 76,846 of record NZ_WXWO01000036.1, read on the forward strand.
GAGAGAACATCCCGATGGGAAGAAGTTTTGAAGTGCGCAAAGCCTCTATGGCGAAAACCCAAGGCGCAAAAATTAAAGTTTATTCCAAATACGGTAAAGAAATTTACATGTGCGCGAAGAATGGCGGTGCAGACCCAGACATGAACTTGTCACTTAAGCACCTGATCACAAAAGCGAAAAAAGACCAGGTACCAGCACACGTAATCGATAAAGCGATTGACAAAGCGACCGGCGGCGGCGGCGAAGACTACCAGCCAGCGCGTTACGAAGGATTTGCTCCGGGCGGCGCGAGCGTGATTGTTGACTGCTTGACCGACAACGGCAACCGTACTTTCCAGGATGTTCGTCAATGCTTTGTGAAGACTGGGGCGAAAATTGGCTCACCGGGTACTACTGCTCACATGTTCGATCACCAGGCGGTTTTCCAGTTTAAAGGTGACGATGAAGAAGCGATTCTGGAAGCTCTGATGATGGCCGACGTTGATGTTGCCGACATTGAGCTGGAAGATGGCGTGATCACGGTGTTTGCACCACACACCGAATTCTTCAAAGCGAAAACAGCGCTGAACGCTGAATTCCCGGATGTGACTCTGGATGTAGAAGAGATCACGTTCGTGCCGCAAAACCACACACCCGTCAGCGGTGAAGACGCAGAGAAATTCCAGAAATTCCTCGATCTTCTGGATGACTGTGATGACGTTCAGCAGGTGTATCACAACGCTGAACTGTAAGCTCTGTGCTTAATAAATAAAGGCTTCGCACTGCGAAGCCTTTTTTGTCTGTGTCTTTTCAAGCGTCTGCATGCTAGCCGGCAAAACTTGCTGCATGGGGCCGGCGCATTTTTTACACTGTAAATTCAGAGGTTAAACAGTAAATCGCGCCACCAAACCGTAGAGCTCGTTGGCACGTTGATTCAGTGTTTGGCTGCCCTGACGATTGTCGTTGGCCAGTTCCGCAGACTGACTGCTCTGCTCGGAAATCACCACAATGCGCTGAGAGATCTCCTGACCCACCAAACTCTGTTCTTCGGTGGCCGTCGCAATCAGCGAGTTCATGTCCATAATGGTTCCGATTGACTCCTGAATTTTGACCAGCGCTTCTGCGGCGGCGTGCGCTTCGGATACCGTACTGGCACCGCGCGCCTGGCTCGAATCCATCGCTTTCACTGCGTCGTCTGAGGCTGCTTTGAGTCGCTCGATCATATCGTGAATTTCACCGGTGCTGTCTTGTGTGCGGCTGGCCAGTTTACGGACTTCGTCGGCGACCACCGCAAAGCCACGGCCCTGTTCGCCAGCTCGCGCGGCTTCGATGGCGGCATTGAGCGCCAGCAGGTTCGTTTGCTCGGCAATATCCTGAATGACTTCCAAAGAGGAAGCGATATTCTGGACGTCGCCCTCCAAGCGTGAGATGACGCTGCTTGCCTCTGAGACTTCCTGTGCCAGTGCCTCGACGGAGCTAGCCGCAGCATTGACGATGCTTTGCGCATCTTTGGCACTGTCGTCGGCCTCTCGGGCCGACTGAGCGGCTTGGCTGGCATTGTTGGAGATTTCCTGAGCCGTGGTGGTCATCTCTGTCATCGCGGTCGCGACTTGCTCGGTTTCTTCGCGTTGACCAGACGCCAGTTCATCAACTTGAGCGGCGCGGTGTGTCATGCTGTTGGTTTCACTGACGACTTGCTGACCAACATCGCTGACGCTGCGGATGATGTTCTGCAGGCTATGTACGAACTGGTTGAAATTGCCGCTCAGACGTGAGAATTCCGGGGCATTGAAGTTTTCCATGCGCGCGGTCAGGTCAGCCTCGCCACTGGCAAATGAACTGATTGAGCGATCAAACAGTTCAAGCGGCTTCATGATGCTGCGGTTGATCATCACTGCAAACACCCCGACGGCTGCCGCAATCACAATACTGAATAAGGCTATTGCGGCCAGCGTTTCGGTCAGCGCTTGTTCTGCGGCTTGCTCCATGTCGGTGATGATGGCGTCAATGTCATCAGTATAAAAGCCGGTACCCAGCATCAGGTCCCACTGAGGGATATAGATGGAATAACTGAGTTTCGGCAGGGCTTCTGTCTGACCAGGTTTGGGAAAGTAGTAGGTGGTGTACTTGCCGATTTTGGCATTTTTCAGCAGATCCTGGATCAGGTAGTTGCCTTGCTTATCCTGCAGATCATAGAAATTTTCACCAATGCCGTTGTCGTTTTTACCCACCAGAATACGTGTGCCTTTGGAGTCGTAACCGAAGATATAGCCGCTGCTGCCAAATTCCAGTTCGCGTAAAATGGGCAGGGCTTCTTGTAAAGAGGCACCGCGGTTAAGTAACGGCGTGACGGCGGATTTCGCCATTTGCACATAATTGTTCAGCTCCGCTTTTTTCATTTCCATCATGTTCAAGCGGGTTTGTTCGGTTTGCTGTTGGTTCAGCTCGGTGGTTTTGATGTAGGTAAAGCTCATCATGCCGAGTGCGATGATAAGCAGGGGCACGATCGACAGCACGTACAAGCGTTTGCGAATGGTCAGACTCATAGCGACTTCCTCTGAAAGTAATAATCCGCATCGACTCAGCAGCGCGGTCGCGACAATAGCCTGTCTCACTACACATCCACAAAGGTGTTATGTAATTAGGTTTCTACGTGTCAGTGATTGGAGCCATCTGCTGGTCGATACATATAGGCCTGATCAATATTAGCGACACTTTGATGGCAAAAATGTGAATAATGATAGTTTTGTAACTATTTGTTGATGGTCAGAGCTGTTTTTTGCACTGACCTTGCTGACAACGTGCGCGTCCGGTCAGCCAACGAGAGAGGGGATAGCGGTTGGCAGCGAACTTAAGGTACGCCCAGTCCGCCAGAGGTCGCAACCACCGCCAGCGTAGCGGGGCATACCACCCGCCTTTTCCGACCAACTGCCAGGCGCGGTGCATCGCGTCCAGTCCCAGTAGCAATGTGCCGTCAGCGGTGACGCCATGCAGAATGTCAGACGCCGATTGAGCGTCAATATGTGGGTAGTTGGCGAAATCCGGCGTGTGAATGTCGACCAGCAGCAGGCGCTGGTGCTGATCGTTGCGCGTCAATCGCTGCATTTCGCTCACACACAACGGGCAGTGCCCATCGTAAAACAGGATCAGTTCAGTCATGGATGCGCCTCCGTTGGTCATTTATACGTTATTTCTGCTCGGGCGATCGCGCAGAAGACAAATAGTGATGCCAATTCCGATTCACCCGCTCGAATTGATAAATGCAGAAATCTTTCCGATCCTGCAAATAATCATTTTCCACTTCATCGAGTAAGTGTTGGTAACCACTCGGATCACTGCCGTACACCAGACATAGGGTCGAGAAGTAGCGTTGCAGATCAAAGCTGTGTTCGTCAATGTATTCGCCAAAATCGTAATAGTCGGGACGAAACTCGGACTCAAAGGCGAACATATCGGCGGCGCTGATCGCCATGTCTTGCCCCTCACTGACGTAATTGATCATCATCAGGGTCGCAAAATTGTCAACCGCGTCTTCTTCTTTACCCAGAACCGGAATGTCGTTTTCAGCAATGAACGCGTGGCCGACTTCGTGCAGCAGAGTATGCAGCAGCGTGTCCTGAGCCCCCTGGCGCGCCGAACGACCATAGCGTTTTTCGTAGTCATTGTTGCTGAAATAGTCGAGTGAGTCCTGATAGAAGCGATACGGGACATGAATAACATGCTGTTGTGGATCGTACAACGGCCCCTCGCTGCTGCCATACACTATGGTCAGCGGATCCTGAAAACGGAAGTAGCGTTCAGACAGCTCCACAACAATTTGGTTAATGCCGCTGCGTTGAATATCCGTTTTTAACGCCTGCTCGTGCTCTTTCAACGGCGGCAGATAATCGATGATCAGTTTTGGTCCGGCCTGCGCTGTAGAGGTCAGTGCCAATGAAGATAAAAGGAAAAAGGGCGCCGTGTGCATCCGCTGAAAACCACAACAATGGATTGGACAAATAGTGTGACACAATTGAGGTGGTTTGCGCTATTCTGTAGCGCGAAGTGGATCCGGAAAGTTGGCAATGAACCCGTTATTGAAGCAACCACGCGTGCAGTAAACATTACTCTGCCGAACGTCTGAGTAATGTCACGAAAATCGTTCCGTGACAGTGATCTGAAACTTGAAGGAATTGTCATGACACAAAAACATTGGTCAAAAATTCAATTGTTGCACCAGGTGGTGCAAAATCCGAACATTCATATCAAAGGCACCCACAGCTACTACAGCGATTGCTGGGACCAGGGTTTCGAGCGCTCTGTGGTTCGCTACCTGTTTGGGGATGAAGTCAGCCGAGACTGGCAGCCGAAATGGCCGGTCGATCAGCTCTACATTGGTGATTACGTCTGCATTGCCGCGGAAAGTGTGATCCTGATGGGCGGGAATCATAACCATCGCAGCGAGTGGTTCTGTCTGTATCCGTTTCTCGACGATATAGAACGTTCTTATCAGGGCAAAGGCGACACGATCATCGGGGATGGCGTGTGGATTGGTATGCGAGCGATGATCATGCCTGGCGTGACCATTGGCGAAGGCGCGGTGATAGCGGCCAACAGTGTGGTGGCCAAACACGTCGAGCCCTATGCGATTGTCGGCGGAAATCCGGCGAAACCTTTGCGCTACCGGTTTGAACCGGAAGTGCTTGAGAAACTGTTGGCGCTGGGGATCTACGATTGGTCGCCGGAAAAGTTTGACGCGCTGCGTCCGTACTTGTGCCAGAGTGACTGGTCGCTGCTGGAACGTGCGCTGGCTGATTTGAGTTAGTCCGCTATAATTTGGGCGCCGGGTCTGATAAACTCGGCGCCCTTTCATTTTCTGACAGAGACAAGAGATCATGAGTCTGAAAAACGATATTCAACACCATCACAATCGTCTGGATACGGCTAAACGTAAACTGGACAGCGCAAAGGCTCGTGGCGATCAGGAGATGATTACCAAGTTTACCGATGAAGTGGACCAACTGGCCAAGAAAATCAATTCGCTCAAGGGTAAGCAAGACTACAACATGAACAAAGAACGTAAGTCTTTGCTGGATATGCCATTCTCTCGTGAAATTACCAAAGAAGAACAGGCTGACCTAGGTAAGTTGAAAAAATCGGTCAAAGGTTTGGTGATTGTTCATCCCATGACCAAAATGGGCAAACAGCTGCGTTTGGATGTGATGACGGGCTTTGCTCCGAAAAAATTCTGATCACTCTCCCCATGTTTACAGTGTAAATACGGCCCGGACGTGCATGTGTCGTTCGGGCAAATTGGCATCGCTCTCTACTTTCCTGCCTCCCTTCCTGGTCCGTCTGACGGTTTGCGTTAATGCCCTCAGCGTTAAAGCGATGTGATAAACCTCTTGTTTGGCTCCCCTTCTGCCACCGTGTGGAATTCACGGTTGTTATTGCATATTAAAAACACATCGTTTTTGTTGTTTTTATCATTAATATCAATTTATTAGATATGACACGCAAACTGATTTGAATCGAGGACGACTGGCTCGCGAAAGCCACATTTACCGTTATTTGAACGTTGACGAGATTTGATATTTTTGTGAGGTGCACTCAAAAAAAATGCAACTCACTCACGGCGTTGAGTGGTTTGTCTGAATGCACGCCTCACAGAAAGAATGTTCATCGATGATTAATTATGGAGAAACAGGATGAATTCTCAACGTTCACTTTTGGCGGTGGCGATTGCTCTTGGGTTAGCGGCATGTGGTAGTGACAGTAGTGGCTCCGAAGCAGGAAATACGGACGGTGGGCAGAGCGCAACGTACTCGCTCAGTGCCAAAGCCGCAGACGGGTATTTAGTGGGTGCCAACGCGTGTCTGGATATCAATAACAACAAAGTTTGTGATGACGGTGAGCCTGCCGCCGTCACCGGAGACGGCGGCGAGTTTTCTCTCGATGCTCTGACGCAGACACAGCTTGAGCAAGGGGTTGTACTGATTGAAGTGGTGGCTGGACAAACCATAGACACCGACAACCCGGATGTGGTGCTGAGTCAGAGTTACACCCTGAGTGCTCCGCCGGGAGCGACGTTTGTCAGCCCGCTCACCACGTTAGTCCAGCATGAGATTGAAAACGGGCGCTCTCTGGAGCAGGCCACGGCAAGCGTTCAGGAAACGCTGGGACTGAGTCTGGATCTTGGCCGTGATTACATTGCGGCCAAGGCGTCAGCGGAGCTGACTGCTGAACAGCAAGCGGACTATGAGACGCTACATCGCGTGGCGCAGGTTACGGCTTCGATAATGGTGGAAAACCACGAGGGGCTGGCGCAAGTCGCGGCAGGGGAAGGCATCAGTGCGAAGGCGCTGGCGTCATTGATCAACGAAGAAGTCAGCCGGGTACTGACCACGGTGGTGAGTGAAATTGCGACGGCGGGTGATCAGTTTGCGGCGCACACGATCGCCTCCGGCATCAACCGTGATCATATTGGGTTGGATCGCTCGAACTTGGTGGAAAAGATCAAAGCGCATCAGGCTGACAAGCAAGCCGTTAGCGCGGATCTTGCGAAGCTGCTCTCGTCTGGTGGCCTGTATTGGCTGGACGGCGAAACTGCCGATCATGAGGCCCGCTCTGTACAGTATGGTAAGCTGTCGCTGAGCCGCGATGGCGAGGTGGAAGACGCTAAACAGGTTTTTGATTATGCCCGTGGGCAATTTGTACCCGCGGAGCCGAAAGGCGATCGCGGACAGATGGTACTGACAGATCAAGGCTGGAGCGCCGAGGACGACACGGCTGTCCAGGTTCGAGTGCTGGACGATAATGCACTGGAACTGGTGAAGGGCAGTTCGGTTCTGAATGAAATTATCACCGCCAAGCAGTTGAATGTCGGTGGCGTGAATGTGCGTACCCTGTTGCAAAGAGAGGGCGGTAACGGTGTCTGGGCGGATGTGTTGCCCACAACACTGACGTTCCCGGATAACATGAAAGCGTACCAACTCACCAGCAGCAACGCGAGTCACGGCTTTTACTCGTTTAATAAAGGCCGTTGGTGTGATGAAGCGCGAATGGCTGAACTCAACGGTATGTGTAATGGGCTCAGTGCCTTTAAAGATGGCCAGGATACCTGGCTGACCACGTTGGCCGCCACGGCCTCACAAGATGAGAGTAACCGCGCTGGCACGTTTGCGAATGCCGATCTGATCCCGATGGGCGGTGTGGCAACCGGAGGAGTGTATGCCCAACTGTTGAGTGACGGCCAAGTGGTGTACTACTCCATGCCTTGGGACTGGAGCACGCCGTATGCGCGCTACGACGCCACCGGCACCTGGCAAGATATTCGTGTCAATGGGGTTACTCTGCGAGAAGTGACACTGCCGGTTTCACTCGCTGCTCAGACCACTTGGAGTAACTTTAACTCTGCCGACAATAAAGCCTACCTGTCTGTGGTCGATGGTTTCGTGCGGGTTACACATTTTGTACAGGCGAACAGCGGCGGAGAGGAGTACGTGTTTGACCGTGAAGGGATGCGTTTTCTTCTCGACAATTACGCACAGCCGATGACATTACAGGCGTGTCTTGATGGATTGCCAGATGCCGGATATACGGCTCAGATCGGTGATCGGCAGGTGTACGCCGTACAGCGCTCAGTACCGTGGCAGAATGACGGCGCGATGACGGATTTTGTTTATCGTTTTGAGCATGCTGGCAGCCAGTTTTCCTGGTTGACCGACAGCAACGTGACGGGCTTGCCTGCCGCATTGGGTCAGGCTGGTCTGACCCAAACCGTGGTCACCGGCTATGATGCCAAAGGGAGCCACGTGTTTACTGAAGAGCAGTATCAGGACGCGGACTTTTTCTATGGTCTGAATGGACACGATCCGGTGCAAATCGAGCGGTGGGGCAGCGTTAAAGTGGTCTTGCCAGCACCAACCGGAAAAGAGCAGGTCAAACTGGGCGTGACGACCTCATACGGTCAGTTTGCGACGGTGACACTTGGCCAGATCCTGGACGCGGTGGAAGAGACGCCGGTTGAGCAACTGACATCACGCCGCTTTACCTATGGTGAGAAATATCTGGGTAGCGAGCGTGTCACCGTGGCTGCCGGCACGTTTGAAGCGTGTAAGGTGTACAGTGAAACCGTGTTCGCTGATGCAACGGACAAGGCGACGGTGTGGATGACGAACCGTGGTGTGGTGAAGCAGTGGCGCCAGGAACCTTCCTGGGAGGCGGAAATTCACATGCAGGCGACCAGTTTACCGGCTGTGCGTTAAGTTACCACGAGAGCAAAAAGCCAGCGTAATGGCTGGCTTTTTTGCTTTAAGGGTAGGGATGTTGCACGTCAAAAGCCCATCAATTGCAACAGATTTTCTGCGGTGCGGATCGCCTCTTTCCGGTTGGCGATATTGAGCTTCTGGTACAGGTTACGGATGTGGGTTTTGATTGTCGTTCCGGCCACATCCAGCTCCTGCGCAATCTGCTCATTACTGAAACCGGAGTAGATCAGACCGAGTACCTGCCACTCTCGCTGCGTCAGCGGGCTGGTGCGCACCAGTTCCGGAATATTCGGATGGTTGACCAGCTTTTCAACAAACTCCTCATCGAAATGCACAGAGCGGCTGCGCTGAGTGGTGGAGATGTCTTTCATCAACTGCTGAGCGCGGTGACGTTCGAGATCGCCGAGTTCGGCGCGGCTGGTAAGGCGTTCAAGCAGATGACCAATTTTGGCACCGTCGACGAGGAAATTACCGAGAATGCCGGTCTGGTTGGTCATCTCCAGTGCTTCTTTCAGCTTGCAGCGCGCTGTGTCTTCATCGCCACGGGTACTTGCCATGACGGCTTCAACGATCAGGTTGCGGTTGATGTCTGTCACCAACTGATATTCCTGCGCTTCCTGCTGCAAAAAGGCCAGTGTTTCTTCCGCCTTAGCAAATTCACCGAGATTGATGTAGGCGCGGGCAATATTGCGCCATTGCAGTTGGGTGAAGTGGTTGCAGGCTTTTTGTGGCCGGCTGGTGGTGGCCAGCCACTGCTGGATGGCATCAAGATCCCCGCGTGCCTGCCAGAACAAGATAAGCGACAGAGAGGCGTTGGCGGTCCAGTCCACGTGGTAGGTGGATTGCTTCATCAGGTGGACAATCTGATCGATGAATTTTGCGGCTTTGTCGAGTTCACCGCGGCCAATGGCGATACGCGCCAGCATCGAATAACTGTGCAGGTGTTTGCTGGGGTCGTGATTGCCAAGCACATCCAGACCTTTGTAAGCGCACTCTTCAGCTTCATCCAGACGGTTCCAGCACCACAGAATTTGAGCGCGGATGCGCAGCAGGAATTCGTGCAGTGGAACCTGTTGTAAGTGTTGCTCTTCAATCAGTTTAAAGGCGTTGTCTTGCACCTCATACGCGGCCTGAACGTAACCTTGCGCGATCAGAATTTCGCTTTGCTGCAGCATGGCCCACAGCGCCTGGTGGTAGACCTGATACTGACGCGCCAGTTTTTCGGTTTGTTGCATCATTGGCAGGGCGCGGCTGAGCTGCCCGAGCACGTGATTCACCTCGCCAACTACAGAGGTGGCGACAATGCGGCTGCGGTAGATGGTATTGTCCAGCTGACTGAGCGCCAGTTCAGCCAGCTCAAGTGCGTTTTCCGGTTCGTTCTGGTTGATGGCAACCTGAGCCCGCAACGCGTTGAACTCCCCTTGCTCTTTGGTACTGAGTACCACGTTAAACGCGCGCATCTGTTCATCGGCTTTGCGCAACAGATCACCGACATCATTGTAGCGGTGCTGACTTTGTGCCAGCCAGGCCTGCAACATACACAGTTTCGGTTCACTGTAGAGCTGCTCCGGGGTCAGGGACTCTATCGCCGCTTCCAGCGTTCGCAGTTCACCACCATTGAACATCTGCCAACCGTACTGGGTGACAATATCGGCCACCAGCTGTGAGTTGTCGGCTTTCTGAGCGTGACGCAACGCTTGATGGGGCGCATTTTGTGCCAACCAGGCGCTGGCAGCGGCTTTATGCAGCTCCAGCTCTTTTTGTGGCATGCGCGCCATGCGTTCGTGAGCGAGAAATTCGCCAAACAGATTGTGGAAGCGGTACCAGTTCTGTTCACCTTCCAGCGGGTGAATGAAGAGACCGAAACGGTTGAGCGATTCAATCATACTCAGGGCGTCATCGCGTCCGGTCAGGGCACAGACCAGCGCATCGTTAAAGTTGTCCAGTACCGAACACTGCATCAGAAACTGACGGGTTTCCAGATCCAGCAGATCAAACACCTCTTCGACCAAGTAGTCCCACAGATGCGCATTATTGAACTGGGAAACGGATTCCATCGACTGGATCAAGGTACGCTTTTGATGCTGCGCTTGTAATGCGATCAACTGCAACGCAGACGGCCAGCCCTCCACATAAGAGCGCAGGTTGTCGGCGGTGGTATCGTCAATCCCATCACTGACCCGTTGATTGAAAAAGCGGGTGGTTTCTTCGGTGTCAAATGCCAGCAATTCATGACCGATCTCGATCATCAGATCGCGGACACGCAAATTGGCGGTGCCTAAGGGAGGCGCTGCTCGACTGGTGACCACCAGCGTCAGATTATCCGGCATGTGCTTGAGGAAAAAGCGCATGGCTTCATGGATATCGTCGTCGGCAATCAGATGATAATCATCCAGTACCAGATAGCACTCCTGATGAAAGTCCGACATTTCACTGAACACTTCGCCAAACAGAGAGTGCGGCGAAGAGAACTGGCGTTTCTCCGCCAGTTTCTGCGCATTCGGGCAGGAAAAGTGGGTGGCTTTGTTCAGTGCCTGCAGCATGTAATTCATAAAGCGGAACGGGTCGTTGTCGCTTTCGTCGATGCTATACCAGCCGACATTCGGTTTGTCCGACAGCCACTGGGCTGCCATGGTGGTCTTACCGTACCCCGCTGGGGAGCGGAATAGCACCAGTTTATAGCAAGGTGCCTGCTGTAGCAGCTCGAGAACCCGCGGACGAACAATGGCGTTATGCAGCCGTCCCGGCCGGGTCAGTTTAGAAGGAATCCACATGGTTGAATTTCAGCCCCTAATTAAATCGGTCCTCAAGGTCAGTAGAACTATCTACTGACCGAATTATTAAGATGGTACTGGAAGTCGCTGGTGACGGTTATTGATCGAGGACGAGATTTTTGCTCGTTTCACAAAATTGGTGCTTCTACGCCCTGTAAATGTGAGTTTGGTCAAGTTTGTCTGGCTTTGAATCGTCCCTTTACGCCATTGGTTACACCGGTTTGGTGGTTGGCGATGCGAAATGACGCCTTAATATGTGATCTGTGTAGTATTCTGCTCATTTGTGTATTTTTCCTTCAACCTGCGCGTCACACTCTGAATGTATGCTCAATGCGTTGGTGTTGTGATCTGACTCACTGCTGCGTTTGTTCGATGGCGGCAGTTATGAGAGTTGGATCACTGAGTTGTGTTGTATCCGCCCTCTACGCCCTGAGCCCTCATCCTCCTCCTGCCAAAGTTTAGGAGGATGTTTCGATTGCACTGTCGATGCACGATACGTCTCAGATGGATTAAAACTAAAAGTAAGTGAGATTTCGTCATGAAACCTGCGCAACAGAAACACTTTGATAAAGCTTCTTTCCAAGCGAGCGTGAAAAAGCACCTTTCTGCGACCTACGCAACCACCGTTGAGCATGCGAACAGCCGGGCCTGGTATCTGGCTATGGGCCGTGCCTTAGCGGAAATGACCACCTTCGACATGCTGCAAACCGAACAAGACGACAAGATCCGTCATGCTAAGAGCGTGAACTACCTGTCGCTTGAGTTTCTGATCGGCCGTCTGACTGGCAATAACTTGATCAGCCTCGGATTGTACCAACAGATCACCGATGCTATGGCAGAGCTGGGGCAGAGCCTGACCGATCTGCTGGAGGAGGAACGTGATCCGTCACTCGGTAACGGTGGTCTGGGTCGTCTGGCGGCGTGTTTCATGGACTCGCTGGCAGCTCAGGAATTTCCGACCGTCGGTTACGGCCTTCACTATGAATACGGCCTGTTTAAGCAGTCGTTTAAACAGGGTCATCAACAAGAAGCACCGGATGCCTGGTGCGGGGTTGAGGGTTACCCGTGGGAAGTGGCGCGTCCGGATTTGGCGCAGGAAATCGGTTTCTACGGTCACGTGGATGTTTACCAGGAGAATGGCAAAGAGAAACGTCGCTGGGTACCGGGGATGTCTGTAAAAGCCATGCCGTGGGATCTGCCGATTGTCGGTTATGAAAGTGACACGGTGTACCCGCTGCGTTTGTGGGAATGTCAGGCGATCGCTCCTTTCTCGTTGGAGAGCTTTAACAATGGTAACTATTTTGAAGCGCAGCACGCCTTGATTGACGCGGGTAATATCACCAAAGTGCTGTACCCGAATGACAACCATGAAAAAGGCAAGACACTGCGTCTGATGCAGCAGTACTTCCACAGTGCTGCGTCGGTGCGTGATATCCTGCGTCGTCATGAAGAAGCAGGCCATACCCTGGCTTCGCTGCCGAAGTTTGAAACCATCCAACTGAACGATACACACCCGACGATTGCGATCCCAGAGCTGATGCGCATTCTGCTGGATGACAAATCGCTGTCATGGGAAGACGCGTGGGCGATCTGTTCTAAAACGTTTGCCTACACTAACCACACTTTGCTGCCTGAAGCACTGGAAACCTGGGACGAGTCTCTGATCCAGCGTCTGTTGCCGCGTCACATGGAAATCATTTACGAAATTAACCACCGCTTCTTGCAGGAAGTTCGGGCGAAATGGCCGGGCGATGTAGCCAAACAGCAAAAACTGTCGATCATTCAAGACGGTTTTCACCGAATGGTTCGCATGGCCAACTTGTGTGTGGTCGGCTCTTACGCAGTCAACGGTGTTGCGGCGCTCCACTCTGAACTGGTCAAACGTGACCTGTTCCCGGAATTTGATCAACTGTACCCAACCCGCCTGCAAAACGTGACCAACGGCATCACGCCGCGTCGCTGGCTCAAGTTCTGTAACCCAGGCCTGTCAGCTTTGATTTCAGAAAAGATTGGCGACCAGTGGCCAGCAGATTTGGATCAGCTGGAAGCGATCGCGCAGTACGCCGATGACACCAGATTCCAGCAACAGTTCATGGCGGTGAAGAAGCAGAACAAAGAGCGTCTGGCGAAATGGGTCAAAGACAACATGGGGATCGATCTTGATACTAATGCGATCTTTGATGTGCAAATCAAGCGTCTGCATGAATACAAACGTCAGCACCTGAATATGCTGCACATTCTGTCGCTCTACCACCGCTTGATCAACGATCCGGACTTTGACATGGCGCCGCGCGTGGTGTTTTTCGCGGCGAAAGCGGCACCGGGTTATCATCTGGCCAAAGAGATCATCTACGCCATCAACAAGATTGCCGATAAAGTGAACAACGATCCTCGTATCGGTGGCAAACTGAAAGTGGTGTTCGTTCCGGATTACCGCGTCAGCATGGCGGAAATCATCATTCCGGCGGCGGATGTGTCCGAACAAATTTCGACGGCGGGTAAAGAGGCTTCGGGTACCGGCAATATGAAGATGGCGCTCAACGGAGCATTGACGATAGGGACGATGGATGGTGCCAACGTTGAGATCCGCGAAGAAGTCGGCGATGACAACATCTACATTTTCGGTCTGGAAGTGGATCAGGTCGAAGCGCTGAAAGCGTCCGGCTACAACCCCTATGACTACTACAACGCGGACCCGTTGCTCAAAGCGTCGCTGGATCTGTTGCTGGGGGATGAATTTACTCCGGGCGAACCTGGCAAACTGAGAGCCACTTATGACAGCCTGCTCGACGGCGGCGATCCATATCTGGTGCTGGCGGACTTTGCCTCTTATGTTAAAGCGCATGAGGACATGGACAAACAGTACCGCGAACCGGCGGGCTGGGCGAAGAAAGCGATACTGAACACCGCATTGGTCGGCAAGTTCAGTTCCGACCGCAGTATTCGCGATTACGTGAATAACATCTGGAAACTGGAAGCGGTTCACCGTTAATCCAAATAAGCCAAGGCTCGAAGAGCCTTGGCTCTGTCACTTATAACGATACAACTGATCACAGATCATAACACCCTACATTTGAAGGTTATTGCAGTCCTTCGGAGAGAGCGATGAAAGAACATAATGCATTAAAACAAGTCGCTGAAATGGCGAGACTGGCCGACAGCTACGTGAGTGCGTGGGGAGACGAAGCGAAGGTTGAGGATGAAACTCTCCTTCGCTTGCTTGCGTCTTTGGGCTACGACACCACCAGCGACGATGCCCTGCTGAAATCTGCGGAGAAAAAACACCGCAAAGACGTGCTGGACCCGGTGCTGGTCCTGCGTGATGGTGAAGCGGTGGAAGTACCGCTGTACTTGGGCGTGAGTGCTCGTGAAAGCGAGTTCAGCTGGCGTCTGGAAACCGAGCAGGGAGAGGTACTTGAAGGCTATCTTCAGTCACAAATCGTTCGCGATGAACGCAATGAGGGTGGCCCTTTAGTGTTTGCATTGCCGGGGGATCTGGCGTGGGGCTACCACAAGCTGTTTATTTCCCGTAAGCGTCGTAAATCACCGTATGAAATGACGTTGATCATTGCTCCTCAAGCCTGCTACAAGCAGTCGCCGATGCTCACCGGCAAAAAAATGTGGGGACCGAGTGTGCAGCTGTACACCCTGCGTACTCAGCACAACTGGGGGATTGGCGATTTTGGCGACCTGAAACAGTTGGTGTCTGATATCGCATCACGCGGCGGTGACTTTGTCGGCCTCAACCCGATTCACTCCCTGTTTCCGGCGAATCCGGAAGGCGCGAGCCCGTACAGCCCGTCGTCACGTCGCTGGCTGAACATTCTGTACATTGATGTCAGCTCGGTGGCGGAGTTTGCGCTCAGTGCTGAAGCACAGCAGAAAGTCGGCAGTGCCGACTTCCAACAGCGTCTGCAAAAAGCCCGCGATTCACACTGGGTCAACTACACCGAAGTGGCGGCGCTGAAAATGAGCGTTCTGCCGATGTTGTTCGCCGAATTTAAAAAGCGTCATCTGGAGAAAAACAGCGATCGGGCCCGCGCGTTTCTGGCCTTTGTGGAAGAGGGCGGTGACAGCCTGCTGCATCAGGCGGCGTTTGATGCGCTGCATGCTGATTTGCATGCCCAGGACATGAGCGTCTGGGGCTGGCCGGTTTTTCCGGAAAAATACCGCCGCTTTGATAGCGTTGCGGTGCAGAAGTACATTGAAGAACATCAGGATCAGGTGCATCTGTATATGTACCTGCAGTGGGTAGCGGACACACAAATCAACGAAGCACAGCTGCTGGCAGAAGAAAAGGGGATGTCGGTTGGTTTGTATCGCGATCTGGCGGTGGGTGTGGCCGATTCCGGTGCTGAAACCTGGGCCGATGACGGTAATCTGATCCTTGACGCCAGCATCGGCGCGCCGCCGGATGTTCTGGGTCCTCTGGGTCAGAACTGGGGGTTGCCACCACTCAACCCGCAGGTGCTGCAGGAGACCGGTTACGATGCGTACATCAAGTTGCTGCGTGCCAATATGAAACATTGTGGCGCGTTGCGCATCGACCACGTGCTGGGTTTGCTGCGTTTGTGGTGGATTCCAAAAGGTGAAAACGCCACCAAAGGTGCGTACATCTACTACCCGGTCGAAGACATGTTGGCGATTCTGGCACTGGAATCTCACCGCCACCAGTGCAGCGTGATCGGTGAAGATTTAGGTACGGTGCCGGATGAAATCGTGGACATTCTACGTGACGCCGGAGTGCATTCGTACAAAGTGTTTTTCTTTGAAACTTCCAAAGAAGACGGCGGTTATATTTCTCCGAAGCATTATCCGGTGCAGTCGATGTCGGCACTGTGTACCCACGATATGCCGACTCTGCGTGGTTTCTGGCACTGTGACGATCTGAAAATGGGTCAGGAGCTGGGATTGTACCCAGATGAAGAGCAGCTCAAAGGTCTATTTGATGACCGCCTCAAGAGTAAGCAGGGGATCTTGGACTCGGTGGCGGGGCACGACAATTTGCCATCCGGTATTGGCCGCGATGCGCAGTTCGTGCCGATGGATAACTACCTGGCGGAAGCGCTGCAATTGCACGTGGCATCTGGCGCATCAACATTGCTCAGCGTTCAGTTGGAAGACTGGCTTGAAATGGACAAGCCAGTCAACATTCCAGGAACGGTGAACGAGTATCCGAACTGGCGTCGCAAACTGTCGATGAATCTCGACGAAGTGTTCGCCAAGCCGGAAGTCAATCGAATCGCTCAGCGTTTGACCGACGTGCGCACCAGCGCGTCTAAGTAACCCCCAACTGGCAGGGAGGCGCTGCTTGGCAAATCCCTGTTGGTTTCCGCCAGATGGGCAATTTCCTCTGGTGACAGGCGGTGAGATGGAAAAATATCGGCTGTGTCACTCAATGCGTGCACTGACTTCGATAAGATAGACAAACGCTAGATAAGCCCGCTAAATAGCGGGCTTTTTATCAAATGGAAGAGATAAACGCCTCCGCAGGACAGCCAGGTTAGGGAGAAAGAATTTGAAGAAAAGCAACAGCATTGATAACAAAAAAACACACGCCTATAACCAGCTTTCTCAAGCGGCCTTTGCTGACCCGTTTGGTTTTCTAGGGCCGTATCTGACGGTTGAGCAGGGCGCTTTGCGCGTGTGGATGCCGGGGGCTGATCGCGTGTCTCTGGTGATTGAGGGCGAAGACAGAATTGAGCTAACCCGCGAAGATGCCTCCGGATTCGTTTTGAAACCCGCACGTGATCTGAGATTCACACACTATCAACTGGCGGTTGACTGGGCCGGGACGGAACAACTGCTGGATGACCCGTATCAGTACCATGAATTGTACGCTGAATATGATGATCTGCACACACCGAAACACATGTATCATCACATGGGCGCACAGTTCGTTACGTTAGAGCGCGGTGGTCAGCCGATCGACGGTATCCGCTTTCTGGTCTACGCGCCGCACGCGTCGGCGTGCAGTCTGATCGGCAGCTTCAACAATTGGGATGGTCGTCGTACCCCGATGCAGCGCCTGGACTACGGTGTGTGGGGGATATTCATTCCGGGTCTGGAAGAGGGAGCTCAGTACAAGTTCGAACTCAAGGGGCCTGACGGAAAAGGCCTGCCGCATAAAGCGGATCCATGGGGCTTTCAGGCTGAGCAGTATCCGTCGTTTGCTTCGGTGACCTACAACCACCAACGTTATCAATGGCATGATGCCAATTGGCAATCCCGCCCAATCAGCGAAAAACGCAAACAGGCGTTGTCGTTTTATGAGCTGCATGCCGGTTCGTGGAAACGGGATGACAACGGCGATTTTCTCAACTATCGCCAATTAGCTGACCAACTGATCCCATATCTGGTTGATCTGGGTTACACCCATGTTGAGCTGATGCCGGTTTCTGAGCACCCGTTTTACGGCTCCTGGGGCTATCAACCGGTCGGACTGTTTGCCCCCACCAGCCGTTACGGTTCACCAGATGATTTCAAATATTTTGTCGATCAGTGCCACCAGGCAGGCCTTGGGGTGGTACTCGACTGGGTTCCGGCGCATTTTCCATCAGACGATCACGGTCTGGCGGACTTTGATGGCACACCGTTATTCCACGACCCGGATCCGCGCCGTGGCTGGCATCAGGACTGGAATTCCTATATTTATGACATGGGGCGCGAGCACGTCCGTCGCTTCTTAGTGGCCAATGCGTTGTACTGGTTTGAACAATTCCACATCGATGGTATTCGAGTTGATGCCGTGGCTTCCATGCTGTATCTCGACTATTCCCGTAGCCATGATCAATGGGTGCCGAACGTCGATGGCGGTAATGAAAACTACGATGCAATAGCGACATTGAAATGGATGAACGAGGAAGTGTACAAATACTTCCCGAACGCCATGACCATTGCAGAAGAGTCGACGGCGTTTCCCGGCGTGTCTGCCCCAACCTTTGCTGGCGGCTTAGGTTTTGGCTTCAAGTGGAACATGGGTTGGATGCATGACAGTCTGGCGTACATCAAAGAAGACCCAATCCATCGTAAATATCATCACGATACCATCACGTTCCCGCTGGTGTACGCGCATAGTGAAAATTACGTTTTGTCGTTGTCACACGATGAAGTGGTGTACGGCAAAGGCTCGATTCACAACAAGATGCCGGGTGACGAATGGCAGCAGACCGCCAACTTGCGTGCTTACTATGGTTATATGTATGGTCAGCCGGGCAAAAAACTCAACTTCATGGGCGCTGAAATAGGTCAGACAGGTGAGTGGAATCACGATGATCAGTTACAGTGGTTTCTGCTGCAATTTGAGCGCCATCAGGGCGTTCAGGCTCTGATTCGTGACTTGAACCATATGTATCGTCAACAACCCGCGCTGTTTGAACTCGACAGTGAGCCTCGTGGGTTTGAGTGGCGCTTGCAAGATGAAGCGAAAATGAGCATTCTGGCTCATGAGCGTATCAGCGAGCACGGCGAGCGGATTCTGGTGGTGACCAACTTCACCCCGGTACCTCATGACGTATTCCATCTGGGTATGCCGGTGGCGGGGGAGTATCACCTGCTGCTCAACACCGATGATGCTAAATACCATGGCAGCGGCTATGCGGTGTCGCAACAATTACGTACCGAGGCGGTTGAAAGTCAGGGTCTGGCGCATTCATTACCACTGAGCCTTCCACCATTGGCGACGCTGTTCTACAAACTGCAATAAGCTGAACTAACAAAGAAAAAGCCCGATTTATACTGTAAATCGGGCTTTTTATTCGTTGGTGAAACTACACCGCGATGGTTTACGCGGCGCTGTGTTGCATCGATTTACTTTGTGACTTTACGAAATAGACACAGCCAGCCAGCACCAACAGAGGGAGCACTGGGTCGAACCAACTACCGTGCGTACCGAACAACAGGTTAAGGACCATCACCAGCGTGCCACCGATGGCCCAGGCTATCGTGGTGGGCACGGTCCAGATGACCAGTTGCTTGCGCACTTCCGTTACGCCCATCAAGCGGTTGACTATGTGGAACAGGCTGTCGTTGAAATAGCCGGCAAACAGGCTGCCCATCGTGGCGGCAGAGGCTGCAAACAGCATGTTGATGCCTTGCATTTCGGCCAGAACCGGGGCGGAAATGGAGGCGGCGGTGATCATCGACACCGTGCCGCTGCCCTGAATCACCCGTACCAGTGTGGCGATAATAAACGGGATCATAATGGGTGAAATCGACAAGGCCGCAATCTGGTTGGCGATTTCGGCGCCAGCGCCGGATTCACGCAACACACTGCCGAGTGCGCCACCGGCTCCGGTAACCAACAGGATGATGCCAGAGGTAGAAATCCCTTCTTCCAGTTTGTGGGTGGTGGTGGCTTTATCCAGGTACGGAGTCAAGGTGTAGACGGCCAGCAACGTGCTGATAGACAGCGCGATCACCGGGTGACCGAGGAAGCTGATCGTTGCGCCAGCGGTGCTGTCCGACAGGCCCACTATGCCCAGCTGTTTTTCTGCCAGCGACATCAGAGAGTTAATCAGGATCAGTATAATCGGTACCACAATCGGCATGATCGACTTGGTCAGCGACGGCAGATTTTTCGAGGCTTTTGATGCCATGTAGTCGTCATGCACTTTTTGTAAATCGTCTGACTCCCGTGCCAGCGGCGGCGGTGTCATGTACTCCGGAAAGTGATTTTCCAGCCAGCGAGCGTACATCACTACGCCGTAGATGCACGGCAAGGCAATCAACAGACCTAACCCAAGCATTGAGGCAATATCGACACCGAAGATACTGGCAACACCAAGAGGCCCAGGTGTTGGCGGAATACAGTGGTGCGCGACCACCAGACCACCGGCCAGTGCCACGGTCAGCGTCAGAATTGAACGCTGAGATGTTTTCGCCAGCGACTTGGCAATGGGGTAGAGAATGATGAGTGCGCTGTCGACAAACACCGGAATACTGACAATATAACCGGTGATCGCCAATGCCATCTCTTCCCGCTTTTTGCCGAGCCATTTAATAAAGTGGTAAGCGATAGACTCGCCAGCGCCGGAGGTCTCCAGAATCGCGCCCATCATTACCCCGAGCCCGATCACAATACCGATGCCGCCGAGCGTGCCGCCAAAACCTTTGCTGATGGCGGCCATGGTTTCATCGACACTCAGACCGCCGATCAAACCAGCAATACAGGCAGCACCCAGCATGGCAATCAGAACGTGAACACGCGTACGAAGCACCAGGTAGATCAACACAAACACGGCGATAATCAAACCAATAACGGAAATAGGTAACATCACACGGCCTCCTGTTCTGCGATTGGGTACTGGCTCAGGTAGCTCGCCAGAATTGTCGGGAAGTCGCGGTCAGCTTGAAAACCCAGCGCCCGTTCTTTGTCGTTGTCGAAGGCTTGAGGCCAACTGGCTACAATTCGTTCTACTGCTGGGTCGGTTTCGTTACTGACCAGGGCCAACCGCTGCGGGCCGGCCACATCTGCCAGTGCCGCCAGCATTGTCGCTGGTGTGACCTGAATGCCGGGTAAATTGAAGGTGCGGAAACCCGTGATATGTTCAGCTGATAGCTGACTGGCGTGAACAATATTGTCGATCACCGTGCCGGGACTGGAAATCCATAATGGCAGATCCTGTCTGACCGGGCAGTTGGCGCCTTCGCCTTTCAGTGGCTCACGAATGATGCCACTTACAAACGATGAGGCGGCCTTGTTGGGTGTGCCCGGACGGATACAAATCGTGGGCAGGCGTACGCTGATGGCATCGACCAGACCGCGACGCCCATAATCATTCACCAGCAGCTCGCACATGGCTTTTTGAGTGCCGTAGGATGAACTCGGCTGAGTGGCCGTCATTGGTTCAATCACGGCAGGAAGTTGTCCGCCGAACACCGCCAGTGAACTGGAAAAGACAAAGCGGATGGCCGGGTTAGCCTGACGGCACTTTTCCAGTAACAGTTGGGTAGCGGTGAGGTTGACTTTAACGCCCAGATCGAAATCTTCTTCTGCGTGGCTTGAGACGATCGCCGCGAGGTGAAAGACATGGGTTGTCTCGGTATCAATGAGTCCTTCAACGTCAGCCGGATTGGTGATGTCTGCCACCACAGACACAATGCGGCGGTCGGTTTGTGCGGATTCTGCCAGCACCACCCGGTCGACGACCTTCAATGATGTAATGTCGGGAAAACGACGGAGTAAGGTTTGGGTCAGCATGGCGCCCAGAAATCCGGCGCCACCGGTAATAACGATGTTCATAGGGGTATCCTTGTCGTAATTGCTAGTGTGTACTTCCTGTTATAGGTATGGGGTTAACCAGCCCAGGCCTTCTTGTGTGCCTGATTTCGGGTTGTATTCGCAGCCTATCCAGCCGTGATAGCCAGCGCTGTCCAGCGCGGCAAAGATGTGCGGATAGTTGATTTCTCCTTCTGAGGGCTCGTGACGCAATGGAACTGAAGCAATTTGCACGTGGCCGATTACGGGTGCCAGATCGGCGATCATGCGCGTCAGGTCGCCATCCATAATTTGTGCGTGATAGACATCAAACTGCAGCTTGACGTTGGGGTGTGCAATACGCTCAATCAACTGAGCAGCATCGCGTTGATGCGCGATCAAATAATGGGGAACATCCCGGCTGTTGAGCGGCTCGATCAGCAGAGTGATATCGTGCTCGGCGAATTTATCCGCTGCGTAGCGGATGTTACTGACAAACGTTTCCAGGTGCTGGGCCCGGCTGTAGCGCGGATCAACAATGCCGGCCATGGCGTGTACTTTTGGGCAGCCCAGCGTTGTGGCGTAGTGCAGTGCGGTGTCGACACTGTGGCGAAACTCTTCTTCACGTCCTGGCAGTGCCGCGATACCGCGTTCGCCGTTGTCCCAGTCGCCTGGTGGCAGGTTAAACAGCGCTTGTTCGAGCTGGTGCGCTTTCAACTGATGTGCCAGCGCATCGGCCTCGTAAGCGTAAGGGAACAAAAATTCTACCGCTCTGAACCCGGCTTGCCGAGCTAGAGCAAAACGTTGCAAAAATGGCTGCTCGGTGAACAGCATGGTTAAATTGGCAGCAAAACGGGCCATTATTTCCCCCTTCCTTTCAGATCATCGACTTCCGCATCAGTCAGATAACGAATAGTCTGACCGCGAAGCATCAGTGCCAGTTTGGCGGTTTCTTCGAGCTCTTCCGCGTTGTCGACGGCATCACACAGATCGGTCCCGGTGATGACCGGACCATGGTTGGCGAGCAAGAACGCCCGGTAGTCAGCTGCCCGGTTGGCGAGCTCAGTGGCAATTTGAGGATCCCCTGGCCGCAGATAAGGGATCACCGGTAACTGTCCGATCCGCATCACATAGTAGGGTGTGAATGGACGGATCGCGTTGTTCGGGTCCAGCCCTTCCAGGCACGATAAAGCGGTCAGATACGTCGAGTGAAGATGCACGATCGCATTGCAAGCGGGCTGGTTGCGATAGATCGCCAGATGGAAGGCGATCTCTTTCGAAGGACGATCTCCCGAGAGATGCTGGCCATCAATATCCACCACGGACAGCGTGTCGGCGTTCAGACGACCGAACGACGAACCGGTTGGTGTGGTGAGAAATGTGCCGTCCGGCAGCTTCACAGAGAGATTGCCGGCACCGCCAGTGGCGTAGCCGCGCTCAAACATTGAGCGGGCCAGGCTGACCATCTGTTCTCTTAATTGTTGCTCAGTCATGGATAAACCCTTGTGCGCTAGTAAAGAAGTGTTCATCACCGAAGTTGCCGGACTTCAAGGCCAGTGACAGCGGCTGATCGATGGCTTTGACCCAAGGCACTCCGGGGGCGATTTGCGGTCCGATGTAAAAACCTCTGACGTTCAGGCTTTGAGTGACCACACCCGAGGTTTCCCCTCCGGCAACGATAAAGTTGCTCACGCCATGCTGTTGCAGGCGTTGTACCAGATGGTGGAAAAATTGCTCTACCGCCTGGCTGGACGCCTGGACACCAAATTCAGCCTGAATCGCGTGCAGCGTGTGTGGCTGTGCAGTGGCGTAGACCATTGGCGCCAGTGGATCGTTCAGATGGGAGATCACCCAGTCCAGTACCTGTTCGATATAGGCCGACTCACACAAACACTGTTTCACGTCCAGTGCAAAGTGAGCGGCTTGAGATTGATAGGCGGCGACCTGGCGATTCGTCATGACGGAACAAGAGCCGGACAGAATGACAGTGCTGCCTGAACCAGGTTGTCCGGCTTGCATGGCCACAGATTGATCCGACAGCGCGTTCGCCCAGTTTTGCGCGATACCAGCCGCCAATCCGGATCCGCCAGTGATCAGCTTCAGCTCGCGGCATGCATGTCCGATCGACGCCAAATGTGCATCGTTGAGTGTGTCGACCACAGCGTAGCGGTAGCCTTGCTGTCTGAGTGCATCGAAACGTGCCGCGATGGTCTCAGCGCCCTGCTCAATCTGCTGATAGTTGACTAATCCGGCCCGGCCTTGTGCCTGCGCTTCCATCAGACGCATTAAATTGGCGTCTTTCATCGGCGTGACCGGGTGGTGGCGCATACCGGACTCGTTGAGCAGCTCGCCCTGAACAAACAGGTGTCCCTGGTACACGCTGCGGCCGTTGACGGGTAGTGATGGGCAGATAATGGTGAACGGTTCCCCCAGCTCATTGAGCAGTGCATCGGTTACCGGGCCGATATTGCCCTGTGGCGTGCTGTCAAACGTGGAACAATATTTGAAGTAAAACTGCTGGCAGCCTTGCGCTTGCAGCCAGTGCAGCGCTTGGATCGAGAGCGACACGGCCTCGTTGACCGGACAGGAACGGCTTTTCAGGCTGATCACCACCGCATCGGCGGTTAGTGACATCTCTTGCTGAGGAACGCCGTTCAACTGAATGGTTTTCATGCCATTGGCGACAAGAAACCCAGCGATATCCGTCGCACCAGTGAAATCATCTGCGATGACACCTAATAACATGGGATTACTCCTTCGTTGGTAATGTGATGCCTGGAAAAATTTTAATCACGGCACTGTCGTCTTCTTTGCCATGACCTGCGTTACTGGCGGTGGTGAACATATTGAGTGCGGTACTCGCCAAAGGCAGTGGGAAATGGAGCGATTTGGCGGTGTCGGTCACCAGTCCCAGATCTTTCACGAAGATATCCACCATGGATTTGGGGGTGTAATCACCGTCCACCACGTGTTTCATCCGGTTTTCGAACATCCATGAGTTACCCGCTGCGTGTGTGACGACGTCATACATTAAATCAAGTGGGATATTGGCTCGTGCGGCCATTGCCATGGCTTCTGCCCCAGCCGCGATATGCACACCGGCCAGCAATTGGTGGATAATTTTGACGGTTGATCCCATGCCAATCTCTGTGCCCACGGTGTAAACCTGACTGGCGACGGCGGACAACACGGACTCCAGTTGCTCAAAGACGCTCGGAGCGCCAGCCGCCATGACGGTCAGTTCTCCGGCGGTGGCCTTGACGGCCCCACCTGAAATGGGCGCGTCTAACATCGGCAGTGAATAATCGGCCAGATCTGCCGCGATCGATCGGGCATCCTCTGCCGAGATAGTTGCGCACACCATGATCGGAGTCGACGGTTTGAGCGCTGCAGCCAGGCCCGATTCGAACAACACACGGCGAACCTGCTGGGCATTCACTACCAAAACGATAACAGCGTCCAGATCCTGAGCAAATGCGGTCGCACTGGTTGCTGTGGCGGTAGCGCCACTGGTTGCCAGCGTTTCCAGCGCTTGTGGGTTTACATCCACACCGTAGACGTCAAAACTGGCTCGGAGGCAGGACTGCGCGACACCCATTCCCATGGAGCCCAGCCCTATCACGGCGACCGATTGTACTTTGTGCATCGCACCATCCTCTCTTGTTATAATTTGTGAATTAATGTTCATGTTTGTGATTCTAGCTATTGATTGAAACATTACTGCCATGTTCATCACAAAAAATAACATTGACTAAATTGTCACTTGTGAGGATGTGTGAATAAAAGACTATAAGTTGGTCCTGAACAGCTAATAACAATGAGTTAGAGAGAATGTGTTTCTCAGGTTTAACAAATATTCACATCGATGTTCGATAACGTGTTATGCTTTTGCCAGTTTGATTACCACAGAGTAAAAGAAATGATTCCTGCCGAACGTCAACGCGCCATTCTGGCGTTGCTGAGTAATCAGCAAGTGATCAGCATTAATGAACTGACGCAGCAACTGGATGTGTCACACATGACCATTCGCCGTGATATTGCGAAGCTGGAGGCCGATGGACGAGTTATGTCGGTTTCAGGAGGTGTGCAACTGACTGAGTCGATCCATATTGAGCTGCCGCACGACGACAAGATTGCCAAGCAGCGGGAGGAAAAAGTCAGAATCGGTCAGTGTGCTGCGGAGTTCATTCGACCACACACCACAATCTATTTGGACGCAGGTACGACTACGCTTGAGATTGCCCATCAACTGACGCAGCGGCATGATCTCACGGTGATTACCAATGATTTTGCAATTGCGGCTTACCTGATGGCCAATTCCGACTGTGCGCTGTACCACACCGGGGGAAAAATTGACCGTTTTAACCAGTCTTGTGTCGGCGACAAAGCCGCCAGCCTGCTCCGGGAGTTGAATATCGACCTGGCGTTTGTGTCCACCTCGTCGTGGAATTTGCGTGGAATTTCCACACCGAGTGAAGACAAGGTTTTAGTCAAAAGGGCGATTATTGCGGCGGCGCAGAGTAACTACCTGGTGAGTGACTCTTCCAAATATGGTCGGGTAGCGCCCTTTCATGCTGTGGACATAAGCTGTTTCGACAAAGTGATTACCGATCCACAGTTTCCCCAAAGCTGCATTCAGGATTTTGCTGAACGCGGCGTTGAGGTCGTGATTGCCTGAACGGCACTGCTGCCGGTTATTGGGCGGGTTGTTGATTGAGTTTATAAATGATGGTCTTCAATTGCGCGGATTCCATCAACGAAGCCTTCAGGCTGCTGAGTTGACGATCATGGTCGGCGAGATCACGGCTACTTTTAGACAGAAAGGTGGTGTAGTTTTTCTCTTCTTGTTTGCACATTAACAGCGACAGGTAATAAAGTTCATCGCCACTTAGCCCAAGGTGAGTGGATTCGTCCTGCTTTTTCAGGACACAGGATGAAAATGCGATATCCGGCGGTACGTCAACACTGTTTGCCTCGGCCGTTTGTGCAGTTACCCCCAGTATCAGGCAAAGAAGCAGCGGAAAGGAGCGCATTACAGAAACCCTATTGCCAGGTTAATAATACCGGACCAGAATGCTGAGCCTGCAAAGCAGGCGAACATGTTGCGGTCCAAGCGAATTTGGCTGCGTTGCCCTTTAGATTCACGAAAAAACAGGTTGAGTGGAGTGAGTAAAACCAGTAGGGCAATATACCAGCCCCACGACCA